>DATHJV010000019.1:0-14637 GCA_035489645.1 Minisyncoccota bacterium
ATAGAATAATTGACTCCTTTCCGGGCGACCAGCAGGACCAAATCCGCACCCAGCTGTCATCCTCGCTACTCGGCATTTTTTCTCAGCGACTTATCCCTAAAATTACCGGAGGACTTGTTCCCGCCTATGAACTTCTTTTAAACAACAACGCCGTATCAAATTTAATTCGTGAAAAGCGTACCCATGAGATAGATGTGGTCATTGAAACGGGATCGGAGTCCGGGATGGTGGATTTGAATCATTCACTGATGGAACTTGTGCGCTCTGGAGAAATTTCAATCGAAAATGCTTATCAAAATTCTCTCAATCCGAAAGGTCTTGAGCGCATGATCTAGGTGAAAATCAATGAGCGGAGCGAATATGATTTTCCCTACCCCTCACCACTTTTGCCATAAATAATTATGAAAAAGATGATATACTTTATAAGTTAGTTTGATAAAGAAAAAATTATCTGAAAGACAATTTTTTCTAAAGATTAATAGCAAAAGTGGTGAGGGGTGACGATTTTTATAGTCGTTACACTCCTTAAAAATGGTCATGTTATTTAAGTATAAAGCAATTGATTCACAGGGTTCAAATAAAACGGGAGAAATTGACGCACCCAATCGTGATATGGCGATTAGCGGACTCCAGCGGAGAGGTCTGGTGATTATTTCCATTAAGGATGAAGGTGAAAGCAAATCCATTTTTGCGCGTTCTTTTTTTGAAAAAGTAAAAAATAAGGATGTCGTTATTCTTTCCCGCCAGATTGCAACGCTATTTGAAGCGCAAGTCTCTGCGCTGAAATCTTTTACGATGCTGGCCGCCAACGCAGAAAACAGACTTCTTTCCAAAAAGCTCAGAGATGTGAGCGACGACCTGCAGGCGGGAGTTTCCATCTCTGGCGCGCTGGCGAAGCAGCCGGATGTATTTTCTGATTTTTACGTAAATATGGTAAAAGTTGGAGAAGAAACGGGGAAACTCAATGAGACCTTTTTGCATTTAGCGGAATATCTGGATCGTCAATATGCCCTTACTTCAAAAACCAGAAATGCGCTCATTTATCCTGCGTTCGTCATCGTCACCTTTTTTGTCGTGATGACGCTGATGTTTGTGGTAGTCATTCCGAAACTCTCCGCAATTATTTTGGATTCCGGTCAGGAGGTGCCTATTTATACGAAAATAGTCATAGGAATTTCAAATCTTTTCGTGCATTATGGTTTTTTTGTTCTGATTTTTGTGGTTTTGCTCGGTATCTGGGTTTGGAGGCTGTCCGTGACGGAAAAAGGAAAAATATATCTCGATTCGCTGAAACTCTCTACGCCGGTTATCGGCAAATTATATAAGATGCTTTATCTTTCCAGAATAACAGACAACCTGAATACGATGCTTCTCTCGGGTGTTCCGATAATCCGGTCGATAGATATTACGGCCGAAGTTGTCGGTAGCCGAACCTATAGAATGATTCTTGTAGAAGTCGTGGATGGAGTAAAATCCGGTCTGGCGCTATCGGCCGCATTTTCGAGGCACACCAAAGAAATACCAGGCATTCTTGTGCAGATGATACAAGTGGGAGAAGAAACCGGGTCACTCGGGGTTATATTAAAGACTCTGACTGATTTTTATAAGCGCGAAGTAGATGACGCGATCGATACATTGGTGGGCCTGATTGAGCCGGTCATGATTGTGGTTTTAGGCTTAGGGGTGGGGATTTTACTTGTGTCAGTGCTTCTGCCTATATACAATCTAGCAGGAAGCATTAGCTAATTAGCTTCTTAGCTTGTAGCTTAGTTAGCTTTTTAGGTTTTTTCTACAAGCTACAAGATATTCCCTACAAGCTATGCCTGTGGATAACTTACTTGCTCACTTTTTTACACCGCTATGATATAATGTGGATATTAGAAGAGTATTTCAGCCATAGGCTGATCCGCCTTCGGCGGAAAAAATTAAGTCGAGATTATATTATTAGTAATTTCAGCCGAAAGGCTCTCCGCCTTCGGCGGAAAAAATTATGAAGAAAATGAATTTTAGCAAAAGTTTTAAGTCGGGTTTTACGTTAATCGAACTCTTGGTCGTTGTGGCTATCATCGGTATTTTGGCTTCAGTCGTTTTGGCTTCGCTTAACACAGCTCGTTCAAAAGGAGCCGATGCGGCGATTAAGGCGAACATGGCAAATATGCGAGCTCAAGCGGAGCTTATTTATGCTGATAAAAACTGTTATAGTCAGGATGCCGCAACAGCCTGTGCTGCCACAGCTGTTGCTCCTGTATCTACTTGTCCTACAACGACTGGGACATTCTTTAATAATCCTCAATTTATAAGTGCTCTTGCTGGCGTTACAAAGAGTGGGGGTCTTAGCGCGTGTTCTTCAAGTGCAAATCAAGCTTCCTGGGCATGGGCTTCTACGCTGAAAAGTGGCGCAGCTGGTGTTGTTGATTCAGGATGGTGTGTTGATAGTTCAGGAAAATCGAAATCAATCACTGTTACTACTCTTGATGCGGCAGGGATAACTGCCGAGGTTAATGCTAGCGGCGCTTGCGTAGAGTAGTTCATAGTTAAGCATATAGCTTAAACAAAAACCGCCCATGGCGGTTTTTGTTTCTGTGGATAACTTTTCAGTTTGATATGATATAATAACTTCATTATAAAAGATCAAATTATTTTTTATGAAAATTAGTAAAGGAGGCTTTACTTTAATTGAACTCTTGGTTGTCGTCGCTATTATTGGTCTTTTGGCTTCAATTGTGTTGGCGTCATTAAATTCTGCTCGAAGTAAGAGTGGAGATGCCGCTGTAAAGTCAAACCTGGCAAATATACGTGCACAGTCTGCGCTTATTTATTCTAATTCTGGTTGTTATGGCGATGGCACACCGATTACTGATACTACTTGTGCCCCTTTTACTCTTGGTCCTTGTCTAAACACTACAGATAATAGCATTTTTAAGAATCCCATCGTTTGGGCGCAAATAAGCGCTGCAAAAAGTGCGGCAGGTGGATTTGCTTCTTGCATGTCTACGGGCAGTGCTTGGTCAGTAGGTATCCAAATGAAAGAAAAACCTGACGCCGAAGCTTGGTGCGTTGACAGCAATGGAACATCAAAGAAGGAGTCTTTTGTTTCTTCACCACCACAATCACAGGGATCACTTGATATGTTGATTACTGATTTGTCAGGAGCTGCTAAGTGTGACTAAAACTAAAGATTGAGGTTTCGCAAGGATCGTCCTTGCGAGTGGCCATGTTTTGGTGAGTAATTTATAATTATACTTGTGATATAATAGCACAATGGTTTTATTACTCACAGCTATCTTTTTTGTTCTTGGTCTTATCATTGGCAGCTTCTTAAATGTTGTAATTTGTCGAATAAATACCGCGAGGACCATGGGCGGCAGGAGCGCTTGCATGACTTGCGAGAGACGGCTATCCTGGTATGAGCTTATACCACTTTTTAGTTTCGCTGCCTTAAGGGGAAGATGCAAAAGTTGTAAAACTAAAATTTCTATCCAGTATCCATTGGTGGAGTTTACAACCGGACTGATTTTCGCCAGTTTATTTCTAAAGTATCAGGATATTTTCTTTACTGATATGCTTGCATTTTTCAATATTTATACCTATTACGCTATCATTTTCTCTATTTTAATAGTTAGCGCCACTTATGATTTAAAACATAAAATAATTCCCGATGTACTTTCGCTTATTTTTGGCCTTCTTGCATTTTTGGGTCTGTTTTTATTTACTTCTCTTGGTTTTTATCCGCATATTCCGTCAATTTTAGAATTTTTGTCCGGGTTTTTGATTGCTTTGCCCTTTACCCTCCTTTGGCTTGTCTCTGGCGGCAGATGGATGGGTTTCGGCGATGCTAAATTGGCTCTTGGCATTGGCTGGCTGCAGCCCCTCTCTAGCGCATTTTCGGGTTTAGCGATAGCTTTTTGGTCTGGGGCGATAGTGGGGATTTTCCTTGTTATCTGGGATAAAAGGCGTAGAATAAGAAACAGGGGAATGAAAAGCGAGATTCCTTTCGCTCCATTTTTGGCGCTTGGCGCAATTCTCGCGTTTATTTTTGGATTGAATTTTTTTGGAATATGACCCATTCGAGAAACTCAGGGTCATGGTGATACAATTGAACCATGAGAAAATTATTTAAAGTTGGCAAGCAAAAAAACAGAATTATGTCTGCGCAGGCGGGAATGACCTATGTAGAGCTCATCGTTGTTTTAAGCATTTTTGCGATTATGTCAACTATTATTTTTTTTAATTACGGAGAATTTCAAGCGAAAGTGGATATTAAAAGTTTAGCCAGCGATATTGCCCTAAAAATCGTCCAAGCTCAGAAGTCGGCCGTCAATGGAGTTTTGCCGTCATTATCGCAGCAGTCTTCAGAAATTTCTGGATGGAAGCCAGCTTATGGGGTTTATTTTAATTCATCTACAACCAATGATATTCCAAATGTTCCTTTTAATAAAGAATTTATTTATTTCACTGATTTGAATCAGAATGGAATATATGATGCTTCAAATTGTCCCGGTTCCAGTGAGTGTTTAGATAGAGTCACTATTACCAAAAATAATTCTATTCTAAGCATAGATCAATGTGATACTCTTACTTGTATTCCATCCAGCCCCATCTCCATCACTTTCAAAAGACCCGATTCTAGCGCGATTTTTCACCTGGGTAACGCATTATTAACATTAACTGGTTCTCAGTATATTCAAATTACTATTAAATCCCCTAAAACGGCTATGGCTAAAATCAAAATATATCCTTCGGGCAGAATACAGGTGAATTGAGTAATCATAAAGTTGTAAAGGAATGTGGAATAAAAATAAAAAAAGAAATAGGTTTCCCGGTAGTGAGACTTGGCGAAGCACGGAGTGCGTTTTGGCAAAAGCCAAAACATCGCCAAGCTCTACTTCCGGGTTTACAATAATTGAAACTATGATTTCTGTTTCTCTTTTTATCATTATCGTTATGGCAGGGATGGGCGCACTACTCAATGCTAATTTGCTTCACCAAAAATCGCAAGACATGCATTCGATTTTAGATAATTTGAGCTTCATTATGGATGATATGTCCAGGAATTTAAGAGAAGGCTACGGTTACCATTGTATAAATGATGGCGTTACTAGTGGTGGTACTCTTAAAGATACCCGTAGTTGCTTAAATGGAACGGGGGTTTCTTTTAACTCTTTACTTGATAATAGTCAGTGGGTATATTATATGGGTATTAAACCTGATGGCAAATATGGTATTTTTAAATCAGTAGGTGGAGTACCGCCTTATCAATTGACTCCCGATGAAATTGATATCAATTCAGCTCCGGGTTTTTCAGTATTGGGCGCGGAAGCTTTCTCACAAGGCAATCTGCAACAACCGTTTGTTACTATAAGATTAGAAGGGAAAATAACCTACAAAGGAGTTGACACACCTTTTTCTTTACAAACATCAGTGTCGCAGAGAGCGATAGATAATTTATGAGTAAATTTATAAAATTTACGCCGCTTTGGCGGGGCAAGAAGAATAGAGGATTCTCTCTCTTAGAGACACTTGTCGCTATTTCAATTTTTACCGTGTCATTGCTTGGAATAATGTCTGTTCTGGCAACCAGTATTTCCGATACCACTTATGCTAAACAAAAAATGGTGGCTACCTATCTGGCTCAGGAGGGCATTGAATATATTAGAAACATGAGGGACACTTTTGTGCTTTATGATACTACTCCACCACCACCAAGTCCTGCACAGCATGGTTGGGATGCTTTTAATGATAATCTTCTTTCTAATTCGTGTAGAAGAGATAAAAATCCAAATGGCTGTTGGTTTGGTGATCTTCCTGACACCGCCTATGCTTATCCTTCGCAACCTATGACATTAATTCCCTTATCTTTCTGTAATGACTCTATCTGCTCGGCTCATCCTCTCTTATATCATGCTTCCACAGGAAAATATGATTACGTTTCCTCGGGTGTAGCATCCGGTTTCACTCGGCAGATAAAGGCAGAAGTAGTTAGCTCTGATGAAACGAAAATTACTTCCGCTGTATATTGGAAGCAAGGTTCGGGCAATTATAACGTAACTTTTTCAGAAAATTTATTCAATTGGATACAATAGGTAGTGGAGTGAAGCTCACTACCCTAGGAAAAATGACAGAAATCATTAAGGAAATAAAAAACAATAGAGCTTTCGTAATACTGTTCGCGGTTACGCTTTCGGCGCTTCTTTTAGGGATAGCTTTAGGCGTTGCCAATATTGCTTTAAGAGAAGTGGAGTTTGGCACCAACGCCCGTGATACCAATGATGCTTATTTTGCAGCCGATGTCGGCTATGAAACCGCGCTTTTTAACGATAAAACCCCAGGTAATTATACAGTTCCTACAACTTTTCCTGTTTTCGGATTGGGTAGCAAAGGGAATAGCTGCGCCAGTGTAACTGTGGATAAAAGTCAGGTAAACCCAGCTGGTCAATCTATTACTGTCATTATTTCAAATGGATATAATATTGCGGACGGCGCTTGTGGACCAGTACGAAATAGTGTTGTGCGGCAAATAAAAGTGACTTACCGGAATATTTAGAGATTTTTTGGATGGATAAATCCGAAGTTAAAAAAAGAATAACAAAATTGCGAAGTGAAATTGCGCGATTGAGGGATGCGTATCACAACGAGGATGCGTCCGATGTCAGCGATAATGTATACGATTCTCTGACGCGCGAGCTAAAAAAACTTTTAGAGCAATATCCCGAATTTGCGGATGCCAATGCGCCGGAGAACAGGGTAGCAGGCAAGCCGCTAGATAAATTTGTAAAAATTGAACATCAGACCAGAATGCTTTCACTCAACGATGCCTTTGGCGAGGAAGAATTATTTGATTGGGAGAAAAGAATAAAAAAGTTGCTTCCGGGAAATACTAAATTTGATTATTTTTGTGAAGTAAAGTTTGACGGCCTGGCAGTGTCGCTCATTTATGAGAAGGGTAAATTTGTGCGCGGTGCGACGAGGGGAGACGGATTTATCGGGGAAGACATAACGGAAAATCTCAAAACAATAAATTCGATTCCACTAATACTGCAAAAACAATATCCTGCATACCTGGAAGTTCGGGGTGAAGCGCTTTTGAGCAAGAAAATGTTAATTAAGCTCAATAAAGATAACGAAAAAGAAGGCAAACCGACCTTTGCCAATACCCGGAACGTGGCGGCGGGAAGCTTGCGCCAGCTTGACCCGCAGCTTGCCAAAGAGCGGCAGTTGGATTTTGTCGCCTATGATCTGCTGGCGACCCGCAGCTCCTCGAATTCTTTGCCGGATTTGCAATATCACTCTGAAAAACACAAAATCCTTCATGAATTAGGATTTAAAGTCGAAAAATTAGAAGCAAAATGTGTAAATTTGGAAGAAGTAATTACATTCATAAAAAAATTTGAAAAAATAAGACCGAATTTTCCGTTTGGCACGGATGGTATTGTAATTTCGGTTGATGATTTGAAATTGCAGGAAATTCTAGGCGTTGTTGGTAAAGCTCCGCGCTTTATGGTGGCGTATAAATATGCGGCAGAAAAAGCGACGACCGTCGTAAAAGAAATTTTAGTAAATGTCGGTCGCACCGGCGTCCTGACGCCGCTCGCGGTCTTTGAACCGACCATGGTCGCAGGCTCCACGGTGTCCAAAGCGACTCTGCACAATATGGATCAGATAGAGCGCTTGGATTTACGGATCGGAGATACGGTAGTCATTGAGAAAGCGGGCGATGTCATACCGAAAGTTGTAGAAGTGCTTGTTCGAATGCGCACCGGTAAGGAAAAGAAATTCAAAATGCCCACACGTTGTCCCACTTGCGGGGGAAAGGTGGAAAAAAAGGAGTTGCCGTCTCAAAAATCTGTTGCATATTACTGTGTCAATCCCAAATGTCCGGCGAAAAATGAAAGATATCTGGAGCATTTTGTGTCGGCTTTTGAGATATACGAACTCGGCCCGAAAATTTTAAGCCGGTTTAAAGATGAGGGACTGATATCGGATGCAGCCGATATTTTCACCCTGACGAAAGAAGATATTACGCCCCTAGAGCGTTTCGGGGAAAAATCTTCGGAAAACATCGTGAGTGAGATTAAAAACAAAAGGAAAATTCCGCTCGCCAGATTTCTCTTAGCTCTCGGCATACTGCACGTGGGGGAAGAAACTGCGCGGGACTTAGCGGAACATTTCGGCACTCTTCAGAAATTGATATCGGGAGCAAGGGAAACCCTGGCTGAAATTGATAGTATAGAAAATATCGGACCAGCGGTGTCAAAGAGCTTTTCTGATTTTTTTCGGGATAAAAATAATTTAAATTTTATAAAAAAACTGGAGAAAAACGGCGTAATTGTAGAAAAATCTCCCAAAACCAGGAAGGGAAAATTCACCGGAGTAAATTTTGTACTGACCGGCACGCTCTCTAAAATGTCGCGCGAGATTGCCAAAGAAAAAATCCTCTCTTTGGGCGGGAAGGTCGTGAGTTCTGTTTCAAAAAATACTTCCTATGTTGTAGCCGGCGAGGAACCGGGCTCGAAACTCAAAACTGCAGAAAAACTGGGGGTAAAAATACTTAATGAAGAAGAGTTCTTAAAAATGCTAGGATAATTCTGTTTCGTCAATTCTTCCTCTAACCAAAATTGCGTCTCCGACTTCTACGCCCGTAATTGGAACAAGAATAGGGTTAGCATTAGCCTCTTTTCTGTCTTTCATTATAGTGGCATCCCGCGCCTCGACGGTGAAATGAATATTTTTTTCGCTCGCGACTTCGATCACTGTTCCGCTGACGGAGGCAACTGTTCCGACGATAACCTTTCTGTCATTTGAGGATACTTCATTATCTGATCTTTCCGTTATTTCGCTAGTAACTTTTTGCAGGGGACGAGAAGCGAAAGATGGAGAACTCAAAAATATGGCGGAAGCAATTAACGGAACCACAATTAAATTTTTGATTGAAGATTGTTTTCTCATTGTTTTATCGATTGATTATGTTGATAAAAATAATTTATTTGTTAATTTCGGCCTGTATATATAGATACGCGATGGAAATATTTTTTGGTGCAAATTTTCTCCCTCTTTATTAAGCGTCTTTCTTTCTTTTTGCTCAAAATAATGTAAATTAAGAGGGGTAACGGAGGCGTCGCATAGCGGTCTAGTGCGCACGCTTGGAAAGCGTGTAGGGTGAAAGCTCTCGAGAGTTCGAATCTCTCCGCCTCCGCAGAATAGTGCTAGCACGAGAAACATATGTATACAGCCCTTTTTGTAAAAGATGTAGAAAGTTTACTTAAAAGATTTCCTCCTAAACACGGGAAGGTTTTTGGCAACCATTCCACCATTGAATTTAACCCTAGTAACTTAAATGGAATAGAAGTTGGGAAAGAATTAAAAATAAAAATCATTGCACGAGCATATGATGAATTTGGCGATGACCTTTTGGTAGAAAATCCTAAATCAAAAAATAAATATCCACATATAACAGTATCTCGCGGAGAAGATGCTCCTCGTTTGTATTCCCAAATTCTGTTTAATAAAGATAGCAAAGAAAATCATATAGAATATTTCGATAATGAATATGTAGAAGTTATTGAAGGCTACAGTGAAGATAATAAGATTGTTATTTAGTTCGTACGAGATGTTCCGTTATGCTAAAATAATTTTGTGAGAAATATGCCTATGAAAAATAAAATTGAAATAGAACCAAAAGGATCATATTTTCAAATCGATGAGAATGGTTTTTTGATAAATCCTACGTCTCTCGAAAAGATTCAAGAAGAATGGAAGCCTGTAGTGGATGATATTGTTGAAGCGTACAAAAGTCATTTTGGTGAGAAGTTGAAGAATGTTTACATCCGAGGATCGGTCGCAAAGGGAGAAGCAATCAAAAACATTTCAGATGTTGATTCATTTTCTTATATTGATTTACCAAGAGATTCCATTGATACAGAATGGAAAGAAGAGGCAAGAAGTAAAATAGAGAAGAAGTATCCTTTTATTGAAGGTGCGGAATTGATGTGTCGCCCTTTTGCTATTGCCCATATGAATATAGTTTTTTTAAATCAATCAGTATGCGTCTATGGAGAGTCTATTGCTGTGCCGAAAGTGAAACCTGGTAAAGATATGATGTTCCATATTCCAAACCTTGAAAGTAGAGCGGTACTGCTTGAGGAGAAATTTCAGAAGGCTGACTCTGAAGAATCAATAAAGTCTGCTTGTGTATGGTTTGCAAAGGATATGCTTAGAACAGGGTTTGAGCTTACTATGGAACGCTCGCAAAAATATACTCGCGATTTATATCGTTGCTACGAAACATTTGCGGAATACTATCCTGAAAAAGAACCTGAAATGAGAGAAGTGCTAGACTTAGCTCTTAATCCAACGGCAGATAAAAAGAAAATTAAAGAAATCATGGATAATCTGGGTGCGTGGTTACTCGTTGAGATGCCAAATCATTTTGAAGTGAAGAATGCAGAAAATTAATATATGAGACATATCGTTGCACATTTGATTAGAGGTGAAGCTCGTGAAGCTCACGAAAATATCACAAAAGATTTAACTCTAAAATTTGATACTTTTCCGCTTCACGACAGGATTTTACCCCACCTAACGCTCAAGCGTTGGTTTGAGATGGATGGAAAAGGAATGGAAACACTTTATAAATGTCTTGATAATTTTGCGAACTCACATAAGCAAAGCGATTATTCTCTCTCTGGATTTGGAAATTTTAGGAAAGATGTAATTTATGTTGATGTTATTCCTTCTCAAAAAATGTCGCAGGATGTACTTGATTTAACGGATAGATTACACGAAATTCCAGAACTCACATTTGACGAATTTGATAACGGTAGTGATTTTCATGCCACCGTAGCGTTTGGCGCTCTAAAACCATTTGACTATGACCAGATATGGAATTATCTCAAAACTATCGAGCAACCGAATTTTAAAATGAAATTTGATAATGTCGCCATACTTAAAAAACCTATTGATAAGTGGATTGTTGATCGAGTTTGGGAAATCAACCCATAAGGGAGCAATCCCCTCTGTTTTATAATATCTCCTAAAAACGGAGAGGTTAGTATTCTAATGGAAGATTTGCTAAAATAATTTTACGAAACCTATTATCAATTTAATAAAATGACGTTATGAATAAAATCAGCACAAAGGACATTAAGAAGACGCAGAACTTCATATTGAGTCTCTGGGGTGTTCGGTATCAGGTCAAGGACGTGAGCCGCTCAGTTGCGTTCTACACTCATACGCTTGGTTTTACACTTGAGCACGAATATCTCCCGGCTTTCGCGCAAGTTTCCATAGGCAATCTTAAATTGATCCTGAGTGGCCCCGGTGCTTCGGGTTCCCGTTCAATGCCGGATGGTCGAACACAAGAGCCAGGTGGGTGGAACAGGATAATTCTTCAGGTGCAAGACTTGGCTGCAAGTGTTGCTGATCTGAAGAAGGAGGGAGTAAATATGAGAAATGACATTGAAGTCGGTCCCGGTGGCAAGCAAATCCAAATTGAAGACCCGGACGGCAATCCGATCGAATTGCTTGAACCAGCAAGGCGGTGATGAAGTAAAATAAATCGGGAAGACGCTAGGCGCGCTGATGGAAGATTTGGTAAAATAAAATTATGACGAAAATAATTTCCGGCGGTGTTGCGCATGATTTGCCGGCAGATTTGCGAAAGGCTTTGACAGCTGATCACAAAGCTTTGGCGGCGTGGGAGGATATCACACTACTCGCTCGCAATGAGTGGATCTGTTGGACTATCTCCGTTAAAACTCTAGAGAAGAGGAAAGAACATGTAGACAGGGTCGTCTCGGAACTTAAGGAAGGAATGCGTCGACCGTGTTGTTGGATCGGCTGCACTCATCGCACCGATAAGAAATTAAGTCCTTCGCAAAAATTCGTACTCGGCAGGCGAAGCCTGCCTAGTAAAAGATAAATAAGAGTTATGAAGTCAGTTTATATAATTATTTTAGTAATTATTGCTGCGGCCGCGTTCGGCGGTTTCAAGCGTGTGGCGCTGGCGGCTAATCAGTCTCAAGGCACGATCCCTCAAAGTGGAGATCTCTGCGGCGGTACCGGCGGCATTGGAGAGATTATGAGTGTGGGAAGCAATACTTTCACTCTAAAATTAAATGATGGTGGCGAAAAGGGTGGCGGCAATCTGATTGTTAACCTTTCTGATCGTACAACGATTGAAACTCCAACCGGCTTTGCGTCTCTATCCAATTTGAAAATAAGAGACCGAGTAACGCTCGTCGGAGATAACCATCGCGATGGCACCTTTACCGCGGATGCTGTTGTGGTCTGCAATGGGTCGGAAGCAAATGGAATGGGCCAAGCGACTCCTATTGCCGTACGGAATAAAAATACTGAATATACGAAAGTGAGCGGTGTAATAAACTTAGCAACGATACTTTTTGTCGGCTTAATCTGGCTCGGCATAGCTGCATTTCTTCGGCGCAAGATTAAGAAGAGTCTCGTCTATTTACTGTTCTTCACTATCTTCTACATCTATTTGTATAAGGTTCTGGACTACACATTGATACAATTTCAATCCTTGATTCTTCTAAAACATTTTGTGCCGAACCTTATGCTGAATGGGTTTAGGGATGGGACAAACGTGAATCTTATTCCGCTCGCCACGCTCACACTAGAGGACTTAAAAACCTCGCTTCTCAACATTCTGTTCATGATGCCCTTCGGCTTCGGACTGCCGTTCATTACGAATTTCCGCATGAAAAGAATAGTCGTTGCCGGCTTGCTCTTTAGTATCGTTATTGAGTTTTTGCAGCTCGTAACGGGATTCATGGCGAATACGACATTCCGGGTCGCTGACGTCAATGACTTGATATTTAATACAGCTGGTGTAGCAATCGGCTACATGCTATTTGTTGGATTCGTGCGTATTTATCGCCACATATCCCGCAATTGGACTATATCAGCTAACCCAATCTTGCGATATATCGCCGAGCGACCGCAGGTAAAGAAATAAACCACCATATTCCAATGGAAGATTTGGTAAAATAATCTTATGACAAACATCACCAACAACGAAACTCATATCCGAAAACTTATATATGACTGGGCACAAGCGCTTGATGTCTCAACCGATAAACTGTTAAAATAACAATATGAAAAACTCGCAAAAGAGTTTTGTTGTTGCATTAGCTCTTCTTGTGATGGTGGCTACAGTAACTCTTAGTCCCGCTACAAGCGCGGTTGCAATTTCAGAAACGAACACACCAATTTGCCAATTCACCCGTAACCTCAAAACCGGTGCAACTGGAGAAGATGTCCAAGCGCTCCAGAAGTTTCTGAACGACCATAGTTTTCCAGTCGCTTCGGCTGGTCCAGGTTCTCCGGGAAAAGAGACTTCCTACTTCGGATCTTTGACCCGACGCGCTCTCATCAAATTCCAGTCAGCCAACAAGATCTCTCCCGCAGTCGGCTACATGGGGCCCATCACGCGAGGGGTCATTGCGTCCCAATTATGCTCGTCTTCCGCAAACACCACTCTTCCTCCTACGATAGTCACCAGTCCCATTCCGAGACCCACCACCCCCTGGCTCATCAACGGACAAATAGTACAAGTGCCCATCAGAGGATCGTACAGACCTTCACGCTCGACTGCAGCGACGCCCGACATCATTGTTCCTACAGTAACCACCCAAGCTGCTTCGTCAGTAACGGCAACCACTGCCACTCTCAACGGCAACATTACCGCTACCGGTGGAGCTGATGCCACAGAACATGGTTTTGCATATGGCACAGATTCATCTCTCGCAACAGTAATTGCCACGACCACCGAAGGATCACAAACAGGAACCGGAGCTTTCACTTCTTCGATCTCATCGCTCTCCTGCAATACCACTTACTATGCGAGAGCCTACGCTACCAATTCTGCGGGCACAGGTCAGGGGAGTATTCAGTCGTTCTTGACTGATCCCTGCGTACCGACTGTGACTACCTCCGCCGCCTCGGATATCGGAATATCAACAGCCACCCTCAATGGTATTATCACCGACACGGGAGGGAGTGATGCGGGAGAGAGTGGCTTTGCATACGGCACTGACTCATCACTAGCCTCGGTAATCGCAACCTCTACCCTGGGTAGTCAGAGCGGCACAGCCTCATTCTCGCAAGATATCGCCTCTCTTGCGCCGGGTACCCTTTACTACTTCAGGGCGTATGCCACCAACTCTGCAGGCACCGGTTATGGAAGTATCCAGTCCTTCGAAACTCCTCCTCTCGGCGCTCCCACGGTGACAACCCAAGGCGCTTCATCAATTACGGCGACCAGCGCGACAGGAAATGGCACAATTACTTCTACCGGCGATGCTACCGTAATCACAAGAGGAGTGGTCTATGGAGCCACCTCTTCTTACGGAGCCACTACCACCGAGAGCGGAACTTTCTCCACCGGCGCTTTCACCGCTTCCATTACTTCACTTACTTGCAACACTCTCTACCACTACGCTAGCTATGCTATGAGCTCAGCCGGTACTGCATATGGAAACGATCAAACTTTCACCACCAGCGCCTGCATACCAACCGTGACAACCCAGACTGCTTCCTCCATCACTCAAACCACTGCTACTCTCAACGGCAACATTACCGCTACCGGTGGAGCAAATGCCACTCAACATGGTTTCGCCT
>DATHJV010000020.1:0-2302 GCA_035489645.1 Minisyncoccota bacterium
AATTGACTTAGGAAGTAAAAATTTTGAAATTTCATCTATTACTGCAATTACTGCGTTCGGATTTATTATTTATACAATTTTAGATAGATTTGTCTTCTTTCATTCGCATCATGGCGACGATCCTGAGCATCATGATGAACAAAAAATAAATAGAAGGGGAATATTGGGAGCAGGAAGCCTGTCTATCCATAGTTTTTTAGATGGGGCGGCGATAGGACTAGCATTCAAGGTCTCTCCTTCTGTGGGGACTATTGTCGCTATTGCTGTTTTGGTGCATGATTTCTCTGATGGAATAAACACGGTAAATCTGATCCTGAAAAATTCCGGCACTCGCGCGCAGGCGTTTAAATGGCTTCTCTTAGATGCAATTGCTCCGGTTTTGGGCGTAACCTCAACTTTGTTTTTTTCTGTTCCGGAATCGGCTCTAGGAATAATTCTTGCCATATTTACGGGATTTTTCCTGTATATCGGGGCATCCGACTTATTGCCGGAGAGTCATCACAGTCATCCCACAGCTTGGACTACTTTTGCCACTGTTTTAGGCATCGCAGTTTTATTTGGGGCTATTCAACTTGCGGGGATATGAAAATATGAAAAAAATATCTCTCATTCCCGTTTTTTTTATTTCAGCGGCAGCGGTCGGTTTTGAAATTTCATTAACACGTTATTTCAGCATCGTCAGCTGGTCTCCATATGGCTACTGGGTGATTTCAATCACCATGGTTGGCTTCGCAGTCAGCGGGGTAGTCCTTAGCATGTTTAAAGATTTCTTCGAGCGCAATACTAGACTGATACTTTCCATAATTCCGCTCCTTCTTCTCATTACCGCTACCATCGGGTACATCGTCATGACCGTCATTCCATTCAATCCGCTTGAATTTCAGAATCCCAACACCGCTCTGGATCAGCTATTCAACATATGGAAATACTACGGAGCTTTGTTCCCGTTCTTTTTTTTGACCGGGCTGTTTATCGGCACCAATTTTTTGTCAGGCATGGATTCCATCCCTCGCATTTACTCGGCAGACCTCGTCGGCGCAGGTTTCGGTACTCTCTTCATCTTGGCGCTCATGTTTTGGATACATCCATTCCTTCTTCTAAATTTTTTACTGCCGTTTCTGGTGGTCGCTGCCTTTTTTCAGCCGCCACCAGGGAAAATTCGGCGCGCCATATTTCTGCTCTCCCTTATTTTAATCACGGGGTTATGCGAGGTGGCCATCGTGAAATTCAACCAAGCTAATTTTAACGAATATAAGTCGATCTATTCGTCAATCCACGTAGCGGGAAACAAGACCATAAACGAAATTCTCTCTCCCCGCGGATATTTTTCGGTGCTGGATAATTTTACGGAACATCAGGATGTGGATTTTTCGAACAACGCCTCCTTGCTCAAGGCAACGGCTCCGCCGGCTTCTTACGGCTTATATAAAGACGGCAACCGCATCGGTGCCATCCCGAAGGATGAGGCGTACCAGGGAACTTACGTGACCGCTCTTCTGGATATTTTTCCCTATTATTTAAGGCCAGAACCCTCTGCACTACTTGTGGGCACCGAAGGGGGATTCCGACTTTTGGAAGCAAAGAAGCTTGGAGTAAATACTCTCGCGGCACTCGAGCCCGACCCGATTTTGTATTCGCTCACCGCGAAAAATATTTTCGTGCAAAATGTTCTGGCCGACCCAAAAATAAAAATGCTAAATGTTACACCTCTTGCCCTCTCTAAGGACGTACAAAAGCAGTTCGACATTATAGATATTTCTTCGAACTTTTTAAGCCAATCGGATCCGAATGAATACGCTTTCACCGAAGAAGCGCTGCGCGGATATTTGCGCATGCTTAAAGTGGGTGGAGTGCTGTCCATACCGGACTCCATACGTGAAACTACCGCTTACAGTTTAAAAATATTGGAAACGGTGTACCGAACACTTTCGGCAATGGGAGTCCAATCACCCGAAGAGCATATTATAGTCTATCGTTCGAGTTGGAACGACCGGATCCTGGTTTCTCCGTCCGCTTTTACCGCGGCGGACATAGAGAAGCTGCTTGCATTCGCAAACCAGCGCTCCTTCGACATTTCATATTATAAAAGCATAGACCCAGCCATGAATGTCTGGAATGATCTGCCGGCCGTTTCCTTCGAAACGGGGCAGATTGTCTCCGATGAAAGCAAGGCGTCCGACGCGCTCCGGGACGACATTTTGAAATTGTTCTCCGCGTCTCATGATGAATTTGTGCGAAGTAATTTTTTCCGGGTTGAGCCGGCAACTTTAAACCAACCCGACTTCTATTCGATACTTCGTCT
>DATHJV010000021.1:0-13554 GCA_035489645.1 Minisyncoccota bacterium
GGGGGCCTTTCTTGCCATATTTCCTTTTTTAGTTTTGTTTTTTGGATTTTTTCTTCTGTTCAAAGAGCGAAAGAACAGAAGCCTAATTAAATTTTATTAAAATATTTTTTTGGAGTCAAGTTTTTTATTCTATATCAGTGCTTAAAATGCCTGAACCCGGTTGTTACCATAGCGATATTATATTTATCAGCCATGTCGATTGATGCTTGATCGTTTTTAGAGCCTCCCGGCTGAATGATAGCCGAAATACCTGCTTTACCCGCCATCTCTACACAGTCAGGAAATGGAAAAAATGCTTCGGAAGAAAGAACGGCGCCTTTGAGCGAGAAGCCAAATTTATTTGCCTTGTCAATGGCTTGTTTCAAAGCGTCAATGCGGGAGGTTTGTCCGCAGCCCATAGAGATGAGTGTCGCATCTTTTACTAAAGCGACAGAATTTGATTTTAAATGTTTGGTGGCGATTGCCGCGACAAGCAGATCTTTCCTCTCCGCCTCTGTTGGAGAGCGCTTTGTGGCTACTTTTAGATCCGCCAAGGTTTCGATATGAGTATCGCGATCTTGCGACAAGATGCCGGTAAATGAGGTACGCATTTGTTTTGTCGGTAGAGCCGGGTTTTTCCATTTTAGAATTCGGCAATCCTTCTTCTCCCTTAATATTTCGCGAGCTTTTTTTGTAAAGTCCGGCGCGATAATCACTTCGATAAATAGTTTCTGTTTTTTTATAAGTTTTGCAATGTCTTCCTCTATTGTTCTGTTCGCCGCTAATATTCCTCCAAATGCGGAAATAGGGTCCGCGTTGTGAGCGGCTTTATATGCTTCTAATAAGTGTCCTTCACCTCGTACGGCAAGTCCGCAAGTATTCATGTGTTTGACAATAGCGAATGCCGGAGAATTAAAATCATAAACGGTTACAGTGGCTGCCTCGGTATCTATCAAATTATTGAAGGAAAGCTCTTTGCCATGCAGTTGAGTAAAACTCTCTCCCAGATTACCGATAAATTCTCCACTTTGATGTGGATTCTCGCCATAGCGCAGTTTTGTGCCCTGAAAGTATCCGCGAATCGCAAAGTCGTAGCGGCTAGTAACAGAAAATGCATCCCCGGCGAATTTTTTGCGCTGCGGGAGTGTAGTTTCCGCGCCCCTCTTAAGTATCTTATTTAATTGTTCATACTGATACTTGGAAGGAATGATGACAACATCCCTGAAATTTTTAGCTGCCGCGCGAATGAGCGCGACCCCCCCAATGTCAATTTTCTCAATAATTTCTTCTTCACTTCCACCCGAGTGAAGTGTTTCTTCAAACGGGTAAAGATCCACAATTACCAAATCAATGTCCCCTATTTTATACCGTTTTTTTTCTTCTTGATCATCAATATTCTCTCGGCGATTCAAAATACCGCCAAAAATTTGCGGTTGCAATGTTTTAACTCTGCCGCCAAACAGAGCCGGGTAATTTGTAATAGTTTCCACTTCCGTTACCGGAATTTTAAGCTTTCGGACGAATTCTGCCGTACCTCCCGTAGAGATAATTTTGGCTTTATTTTTATGAAGGAGTTCGACAATTTTTTCAAGTCCATCTTTATTAAAAACTGAAATAAGCGCTGAGCGGATTTTCATAAAGGAATATTAGCATAATATTATATTTTCTCAAATCGAAAAGCTGGCTATATATTCTCCTTTTGGAATGCTTTACGAAAAAGTTGATTAAAAAACCAGCGACTTTCGGGGGTCGCTGGTCGGGAGATTCGAGCGCCGCGTGTTACTTTCGAGAGCGAACCCACCAGTTTTTTTCCTTGACAGGTTTTGCTGGTTTTGGGATTTTTTCGACTCCCTCCACAGGCTTTTTGAGAGTGAGCGAGTAAAGCTCGCCATTTCTCCACTCCAACTCACTGTTGGGAACGCGCAGTAACTTCGCGGTAGCCCTTTTCAGAGCTTTTCTGCGACTCATGTAGTCTTCTGGCATATGTTTTTCCTTTCTGGTTGACTAGATTATTAGAGAGCTAATTTGTAAGCCTCCAACTTTGCTCGAGATTTAAGCGTTTTAGGTATGATGGAGGATCTCTTCAGTTTGAATTGCAAAGAACACTGCTTCCTCGGTTTCAACTTTATGCACAAGTTCCTGAACCTGATCTAGAAGTTTTTGGCGTTGCGCAAGGAAGTGATGAACTTCTGCTCCAAGCGATAACCAAATTTCTGTAGGAGGAACCGGAACCTTTACAAGAATTTCGGAAAGAGAGATTGACTCAATTTTTAATGAATCAACTTTTTCCACAATTTGCTCTTTCGAGCCATCTCTCATTCCGCTTAATGTTATTAACACCCATGCGGCAGAGCGCCGACTAATGCCCCAGTTGCAGCAAGTAAATCGGTGGGGACCGCGTCTTGAACTTTCCGACGTCCGGTCCAAAAATGTAAATTCACCCCATATGCCCTGTATATCTATATTTCCGTCGGAAGTGGCAGGGTCAAAATGAGAGGCGAAATCACCTTCGAGGGACGGTTTGTCACTATCGATCCTGTGATAGAGAGAATGAATTGAGGCATTTGGATCGGGACCAAGCAGACAATGTAAAGAGCCGAGTGTTGGCAATGTCAACAAATCAAGGTACGGTTTGATGAGAATCCGTCTCGATTCGAGGACCCTGATCCATGTTATTTGACCGAGTTTTCTGTCTCCGATCAGAAGCGACAATGAGCTGACTGGAATAGGTGAAGGCATACCTTACCCTTTCTTTTTTATTGTTAAGAACAGCCCGGGGCATACCCCATCGGTTCTACTGTCAGACTACCTTTTAATGGAATTGTGTCAAGAAAAAAGAGTAAAATAAATAAATTTAATGAAAACTGCCGTTTATTCAAATTCCGTTGTCGCCGGAGGCTTGGGTGTCATGTCAAAAAATACTCGAACGATATCTTTGTGTTTGGTGAGAGCGCTGGTTATTTCATCAGCAACTTCTGGAGGAAAATAGAAGCTCCTCCCTGTCATAAAATCGACTGTCTGCACGGCGCGAACAGCGAGAGATTGGCCATAAACACGTTCGTCGCCTTTTACTCCGACGGAATTGATACCGAGCAGCGCGACGATCAACTGGGAAATATCTTTCTCGAGGTTATGTTTTTTTAGAATATCAGCCACACTTTTATCCGCCTGTCGAACTAATTCGATTTTTTCTTTTGAAACTGGAGTGCCCACAACCCGCAAGAATAAACCGGGACCAGGAAAAGGTTTGCGTTCATATACAGCCCTCGGAAGATTCATCGCGCGAGCCAGCTCGCGGACTTCATATTTGAATAAATTTCGAAAAGGATGCAAATCCGTCACATTCCACGTGAGACCCACGTTGTGATGTGTTTTAATCATTGCCGACTCCCCCATTCTGCCGCTTTCAATAATGTCTGTCGCCAAAGTACCTTGAGCGATAAAGCCGGCATTGTACTTCCGTATCTGTTCTTCAAATATTCTCTGATACAAGGCGCGAAATTTAGCGCGCTTCCCTTCTCCGTCAATCGTAGTGCTGATATTTTTTATAAATTCATCCGTTGCAGGAATTATAATCAGTTTTTTTGCGCCGGTGGTGGAGAGCGACATGCGCGCATTTGCATTTATTTCTTTGAGCTCGTTTGTGCGTAATCCCCCGGTATCGATGGCAATACACACAAGCCGATTGCCCAACACCGGCGCGAGAATACTCGCCAAGGTAGTAGAATCAACCCCTCCTGAAAATCCTAAAATTACATTTCGTTTGCTTTTTTCTTTATTAACTATTTCCAAAACTTCTCTTTGGATATGTTGAATCATATTCATTGGGTTCCAATCTTTTTTGCAATTGGAAATGTTCAAGAAATTTTGCAATATTTTTTTGCCCTCTTTCGTATTATCAACCTCGGGATGAAATTGAATTCCCATTACTTTATTGCTCTCGTCGGCCATGGCTGATATACCGCTCGATGTGGCAATGGAAATTAAACCTTTTGGAAGCTTTGTGACGGTGTCTCCATGACTTGCCCAGACTACAGTTTTTTTCTCGACTCCTGCGAAAAGCGGATGTTTCGTGTCGAGCATAACTTCTGCCGGTCCATATTCACGATGCTTGTGCGGTCGCTCTACACTACCACCGAGTGTGTAAGTTAAAAGTTGCATGCCATAGCAAATTCCCAAAATAGAATATTGCTTATTCTTGCTCTTGCCCCTAATATCAAGCGATTTGGGAAGCTCTGGCGCTCCAACACTGCGCACACTCCAATTACTGCCGGAGAGAATAACTGCTTTCGGTAAATTATTTTTGAGCCATTTGTCTACTTTCTTTGGCGGCAGTATTATACTTCGCACTCCAAGCTCTCGCAAAGTTCGGCCGATAACCAGAGTGTACTGCGATCCATAGTCAACGATAAGAATTTGCATATCATTCATAGGACTTTTACGTGCTATTGAGTTTTATTCCTAAGGTATTCATCTAAATCTTCGTCAAATTTATCCATACTTTTTTCAATCAAATCATCAAAATCGGGCGCGACATTGGTATGTTCATCTCCAAAGATTGTTGCCAGCGCAGAGCGCTCGGACTCGTCGCCAAGCAGAATTGCGGAATACATATGTTCCCCGAAACCGTGCTCGGATTCATTTACTTTTAGAAATTGTGCTATGTTGGCAGCATTTCCATTTGTGTCACCGCCGTCGCCGACAAAATAAAGAGACGAAGCATAGTCGGGATATTCTTCCACTTGTTTATTTAGTTCATTTGCCGCATTCTTAATACCATCGAGCATATTAGTGCCACCCCCTGTAACTAGTTTTTTCATTAACCTTACCTTTATGGTTGATTGTTCGCCATTTTCAAAATCATATTGTCTTGGGGAATTATAATCCTGATCGAACCCTTTTATTTTAGTTACAGAATCTGAAAAAATGTCAATGGAAAACTTTATATAGCCGAAGGCTTCCGAGATGCGGCTAAACAATTCTGAGTAAAATATTAAAAGTTTTCGCGCATTCTTCAATTTGTCTTGCTCCTCCATTGAACCGGATACATCCACTAAAATTGACGCCATGAATCTTGGTTTTACTGACTTTCTCATTTCTCTTGGATTTTTTACCATCCCGAAAAGCAAATTTCTCGGTCTCATTATAGCCCGGCGATTAAAGACTCCTTGTCTGGTCAATGAATCTTCGTCAAATCCGACATCTTTCTGTCTGGGTAGTCGTTCAGCAAAATATTTAAACCACCTGTCTACCAGCGGAGCGATTTCTTCGCGAATATCTTCATATTCGTTATAAAGTTTGTTCTCTTGATCAACTTCCTTTTGGATGCGGTCAAGTTGTCCCAACTTTTTCTTTTCAAGTTCCTCCAAAATTTCATCCCTTCGTTTTTCATCCATAAAACCATCCGCAACCATTTTATCCAGTTCGTCCTTAATTTTATCTTTCATCTGCTCCTCTTTGGCTTCCAATTTGTTTTCCAATTCCTTCTTTTGATCATCAAAAAGCTCACTCTTCCCGATTTCCTTTTTTAATTCGGAAAGTTCTTTGAATTTTTCCGTTTTTTGCAATTTATCATCAAGCTGTTTTTTTTGCTGCGCTATTTTCTCCATTTGCTCCTTTGCCCGCTTTAGCTCTGATTCGGATTGTTTCACTTCGCTATCAGTGGCATCAGACATTTGGTCTAAAGGATTTTTGGTTTCTGAAGATTCTGGTTTGCCTTTCTGCTCCCCTTTTTTATCCGACTTACCTCCCTCTTTTTCATCTTCTCCTTTCTCTTCTTCTTTTTCTCCCGGTTTATCAACACCTCCATCTTGGGCTTCTTCCGCAGATTCCTTATCTTCCTTTTTATCTTTCTCACCGGTTTTTTTCTTATCTTCGGGTTTTGGGTCTGGCGTGGCGTCAAAACGTCGCCATGCGCCTCCATCCCAAATTTCTGACCATGCGTGGCCTGTGCTTTCCGTAATAGCCGATTTTCCATCCTCTGCCCCCTCCACTTTATGACCTACCACCAGACGAGCCGGAATGCCGGCTTTACGCATCATTGCGATAAACTTCGTGTTAGCGGAATAACACTCCAGATATTCTGAAACATCGATATTTTGAAGATAGTTGTCACCGGTGGATTCACTCCGCAATTTATACTGCAATGCTTGAGCTGCCTGCAAGTCGCCTCCTCCCGGATAAAAATGGTTTGCTAATAGATACTGTCGTGCCTGTTCGGCTTTATGAACCGAGTCGCCTCTTAATCTAGAAAGGACGGCTTCCGTCTTCGAAGATAATGAACCTCTATAAAGCTCCACAAGATCGTCGGCAACGGGGACGCCGGTAAATAAAGTCGTTTCTTTTTGAAAATCAACCGAAAATGTTCCCGGTCCTTTGGCATTGATATAAAAGCATCCATTCTGATCCCGCAAAATTTCCGGTTGATTCCCTTCATATTTGAGAGAAGACATATCTAACGCATAGCCGTTTGGCATAGGAAGCGACTTTAATCCGTTATCTAGAGCGCCTCCAATTGTAAAACGCTCTCCGGAGGAAGCAGATCCGCTATATTTTGTAAGTTTTTTTCTCTTGCTCCATGTTTTTGATTCAATATCATAATAACTTTTTCTGCCGCTTGCGAAGTATCCTCCGAGCGCAGGCTTAATTTCAAAAATTGGTCTTGACTGCATTTTTTCTTTTGATTCACCGCTTGAAGGAGGCGGTGTGTGATATTCATCGTTATCTTCGGGAGGAATTGCGGGATCTTTCGGAGCTCCCGGAGGGACAGCTTCGTCTTGGAATTCCTCCAGCTCCTTTTGGAGCTCTTGCATGCTTTCACTAGGTTTGTCGCCTTGAATTTTCTTCTGAATGGCAGGCAAGCCTTCCCGTATCGTATCGGTCAGCTTTTTATACCCGCTTTCGTCTCCCTTCTGCACATAGTCTCTGTATGAGGATTTTAGATCAACAAAAAGTTTGCGCTCGTCTCCTGAAAGCAGAGATACGACGCTGTCGCGTTCTTCCATGGAAACAAGACCCAGGTCTTCGGAGAGCCAGTTTACTTTAAGAGCCTTTAATACTTTTTCAGATCGAGAGAGGTTTGCGATATTTTGAATTGTATTCTCTGCTTCATTTCGAAGAGCCCCTTCCATTTGTTTTTTCCCCGTATGTCCATAAGAATCCATTACTTTTTTCTGAATCCTTGACTGAGTGACATCGCTGTATAGACTATCCAGATCTCGCAGGGGAATATCTTGACCGCGCATGCTCTCTACAAATTTAGCAAATCTCGGATAATCATAATTATTCACGAACGCGGAAAGATCCCGGATGCGACCGCTGACTTTTTCCAACCCGTCTTTTGTAATATCTTCCGCATTATAAAATAGCGCATCCGGCTTGATGGCTTGCGCTACTTCTTCAGCTTTGTATTTACCGTTGAGCAATCCTTGGAGTTTCTCCGTCCTAGTCGCCTGATCAGCCGGATAGTGCAGAGCCCATTGTTTGCCCGGGAGGACTTTTATTTTGCCTTCGGCCGCCTGCTCTGCGAGAAAAAGCATTTCACGGGTCAGTTTTGAGGATTTAACCTCCGGAGATGCACCGAGAGATTTGCCGGGACGAGGTTCCATAAATTTATACTCCTACGCGCTTTTTAGAAGTGAAAACCTCCATATCGGCGGCAATTTTTCGTCGGCCTTCTCTGTCCAAAATATGTCTTAGATATGATTTTTCAAGAAATTCTCTGGCTGCCTTTTCTGGATTGGCCCCAATTTTGACTTTTTCTTCATCCGGCATGCTGTCTAGCCAATACGCGCAACTACGCATTTCTCGTCCCGTTATCGGCTGAGTGGCCGGAAAATCTTTAGCAAATTTTCTTCCTTCCAGAGTATGTTCAAAAATATTAGTAAATACATTTCTCAATTTATTACCATATTGAACTACAAACAGGATTACATCAAGATCGAATTTTTGTATAGCAGACAGTTCGGGCGTGTTATTTTTTAGTCCGTTAATATAGGAATCCCACACGTCATCAAAAGTAGACCTTTTTAGATTTTTTTCGAGTGTAAAGTCTATCAAGGAACTAACGCTTGTCGCAATACGGCGAGCTTCACTACTTGTAATCATCTCATTTTTATTCGGATCGCTTGCGTCCGCATCTTTCAAAAGCGGCGGGTATTCAACCTCTAAAATATCAAAGCGGCTTTCAGTGGCAAATTGCGGAGCATTAGTTTCCGGGTAACCCGGATTTTCTGAGGCAATAATCAAAACGGTCGGATCCGCTTTTATTATCCTGCCTGATTCGCTTTTTAGAACCATTTCGCGCTTGGCATCTGCCAATGAATGCAAAAATATTTGCGCGGGTATAGGCATGGCGCTGAATTCATTCAGGTAAATAACGGCGCCGGGAGTTTGAATACCCGAAAGCAATGCTGAAGGAATCTTAATGGCCTGGGTTGCTCCTTCGCGAGCTTCTAGTGTCCAATCCTCTGACAAATCAGCTTCAGCGGTCCATTTGGTGCAATTGAAGGTAAACTTCGGCCGCCCTATCGTCTGGCAAAACATATCTACTAAAACATCCTTTCCGCTTCCCGCGTGCCCTCTTAACATTAATAAGCCAGTTCTTGAACTAAGTTGTTTTTTACAGAATATTGCCATCTCTTCTAAATATTTTTCAGTCTGTTCATCTCTAGTCCAATCATTTTGCCATTTCGGAACAGTTCCCTTGCCATTCGTGTATTCAATTTCCGGTTGCGCCTTAATCTGATCAATTCGGCGCAAGAGAGAAATGTGACGTTCGGCTGCAAACTCTGCGTACTCGTTGAGTTTTGCTTTATATTCTACTTGCCAAGCATTATCTGCTTCAGGAGTTCTTTCACCGATTTTTTGCCGTCTCGAATATAATTCTTTCAAGGCATCTCTTTTTTCCTGAAATTCTTTTCTCAAATTAGACTTCTCTCCTCTCCCCCAGTCTAGATACTCTTTTCTGATTTTTGCGGCATCATTTACGCTCACGTATGAAGGAGGAATAGTTAAACCAAAACGTGTGAGCTGGCCGTGCCGCCAATCATCTTCGTTGTCAAAGTTTTCATATAGTCCGATTTTCTCGACTTTTCCCGATGCAGTTCGAATTAAAATTCCGATGTCTCCGTATACGTTTGCTCCCTTAGTTCCCGCGTCAGCCATAAAAGTAAGTTCAACAGAATATTTGCCTTTTTCTTTAACTTTAGCTTCCCATAAAGGAAAATCAACTTGACCGAAAGACTCCATTTGCTGGCCGGTTTCAGCCACCTGAATAAGTGCCTTGCGCTCTATAGAGGTCAAGGCATTCGATATTTTGACCTTCAAACTTCTCTCTAATATTTTTGCTTCATCGGGGTTTTTACCGGCTAATCCGTCTATCTCGGCGGTTAGCGCTTTATAAGCGTCGCTCGTCGACAAAAACTTTTCCGCTAATTTTCGACTCGAAAAGTTTTTATTTATCAAACGCTCAGAGAGACTGTCAATATCATTGGCCAGCAATTCTATGTTGGTCTTGATAATTTCTGAAGCCTTTTCCCGTATTTTTGCATATTTTTCTTTAAAATCTTTTTCATATTTATCGGCCATTTTCTGCAGTTCTACGCGGGCAGCATTGATGGCATGATTTGTTGCATCTGCCCCGCCTGGAACTATCCGAGCCAAAGCCGCTAAACTTTCTTTTATCTGCGGATAACGCTTGTCAATCCACTCATCCATTTCCGTTAAACTAGTTAAGCCATCAAGTTCCGTCCTCGCTCCTTCGATTATTCCATTAATATCTTTAATGATTTCTCCTCCGCGTTTTAGGATAAGTTCAAGAGATTTTTGATTAAATTCCTTCTCAACCTCTTTTGTTTCCCGCAGTAAATCTCCCTCCAATAGCGCCTCTGTGGCTTTCACTTTTTCCATAAGAGACCGTGCCTCACCGAGAGAAGAAATAGAAAGACCGATAGCAAGTATCGATCGCACATTGGCGATAGCTTCCTGGCACTCTTTGGTAGCAAATTCTCTTTCCCTCTCCATTATTAGTGTTTCCAGTCCCGAAATAATGTATGCAACTCCACCCTGTTTTAATCCGCGTTGTATAAGTTTTTGAGATTCACTTTTCAACACCTTTCTTAATTGTTGAATTCCCTCATCTGTAGTTATTGTTCCTAGTGCCTTGCTAAATTCCTGTTCGTATTTTGTTCGGACGAGCTCTAATTCTTCAAATCCTTCTCCCCTTTTTTGCTCCTCCGCTTTTTTTTGGGCCTTTAGGTCGAAAATACCGGCTACATCGATTCCCTCGGCTAAATTTGCTATTCTTCGTTTATCGAGTTCATCCGCCAAAATGCTAAAATTTGCTTCAAATATAACGAGATAACCTTCGTTGTCTACTGCGCGTATATTTCCGGAAGAATCAAAAACTACATTGGTCAGGTTTGAGACTCTTCTTACTTCGTCCAAAGTATCTTTGCTTAAAAAAACTAAATCTTCCCCGGAATAAAAAAGAAAGAAGTTACCGGTCGGGTCCAATTGCAAATCGCGGATGCTATCGTATTTCTTTGGCAACTCCACGGCAACAGATTTCCATGTATTTGCCTCTCCGCTTAAATCAAGTCGTAAGATATTTCCTGGACTGTCGCTCTGACAATAATAAATAACATTTGGATTGGAAGGATCGGTAACAATATTTCTGCCCACAGAAGGAATACTTTCTGCAAATAATGGCGATTCTTGAGCTTCCTCTGCCTTAAATACATTAATGCCAACATCAGTTATTAGAGCGTAATGAGTCTGATTAATATTCTTATATCCCTCGCCTCTTCCCAGAAATTTTTCGACTTCCTTAGTTAATTCTGCCGGCATCGTGTCTTCTGGGTTCAATCTTTTCCATTCCGAAGGTGGGACAGTAATCCCTTTTTCATTTTTCGTAATATAGGCAAAAAATGCGTCCTCTTTTGAAGACATCACTATGTATTTATCCAATACAACATGTGTTTCATTTGCGAGAAGGTCAAAAGAGCGCTGAGTAGCCGGTTCAAACACGGTTCTTCTCTCATCTTTCAAAGTTTTTCTCGCAAATGCTCTCAATTCAACGGGAACTTTGTCCAGCATCATCACATCAGGCTGAGTGCGGTTGTCCAAATTATCGCTTATGTATCTTCTACCGATCTTACTTTTTATTTTGTCGCTACCCCACCACAAAGGAATCCCTCTATCGCTCAAGGGTGACCCAAAATGCTCGACTAAACTTCCGTTTTCGTCAAAAATCTTTATTTGTGGCCACCCTTCAATAGTAGTAATTGTGTAATTATTCCAAGGACGGAGAGATTCAAGTTTCTTCGTTCTGTAGTTCTCATTAATGCGTTGCGCTGATTTCTTTATCTCCGTCAATTTTAATTCAGGCAGTGATTTTGGAGCTTTCGCAATGACCTTATCTGGAATAGGTTCAGGAGGTTTTTGAACCATCGGACTCGGGGCTTGCTTAACTCCGAGCGGTATTGCCAGAGGCGGCGTTGCTGGAGTTTTTGCCGGACCCGTTACAGCTTTTGGTGGCTTATCCTTGTTAAAAAATCCCATACAATATATATTAGTAAATTTTGTTATATTAGTAAAGAGTTAATGAAACGCTTAGATTCACGCATATTTACTCAAAGTTAATTCTTATGCTAGTATACACAGTATAATATGGCTTCAAAAACAAAAGAAATAAAACGGGAAAATTTTAAGGAAGGATTGACTTATGACGATGTATTGCTGGTGCCGCAATACTCCGAAGTACTACCTCGGGACGTAAATATAACATCCTATTTAACTAAAAAAATAAAACTCAATGTCCCGGTTATTTCTGCCGCGATGGATACGGTCACGGAAGGATTAATGGCGATAGCGATGGCTAAAGAAGGAGGAATTGGAATTCTGCACAAAAATATGAGTATTGCAAAGCAAGCGGCGGAAGTGCGCAAGGTCAAGCGTTCAGAGTCCGGAATGATTCACGATCCAGTAACTCTCGGGAAAGAAGTTACACTAAAAGAAGCCCTCGCAGTGATGAAGGAAAACAAAATTGGCGGAATACCGATAGTTGATAAAAATATGAAGCTCCTGGGGATTTTGACAAACCGGGATTTAAGATTCCAGAAAAATTTAAATCGACCAGTGTCTGAAATAATGACGAAAGCAAATCTAATCACCGGCAGTTTGGGCACCGATTTATACGAGGCGGAAAAAATACTGACAAAGTATAAAGTTGAAAAGTTGCCATTGGTTGATAAACAAAACAAACTCATCGGATTGATTACGTATAAAGACATTATGAAAGTTAAAGCTCGTCCAAATTCCTGCAGGGATGGCCTGGGCCGACTGCGGGTGGGCGCCGCCGTGGGAGTGACTGATGATACGATAGAAAGAGTAAAGGCGCTCGAGCATAATGGAGTAGATGTGGTAGTGATCGATACGGCTCACGGCCACTCCAAGGGGGTAATTGATATGTTAAGGAAAATAAAGAGAGAATTTCCAAAATTAGAAGTGATTGTCGGCAATATTGCTACCGGAGAGGCGGCTAAAGATTTAGTCGCCGCCGGAGCCGATGCGATAAAAGTGGGTATTGGGCCAGGGTCAATTTGTATCACTCGGATAATTGCGGGCGTGGGTTTCCCGCAATTTTCAGCAGTCTATGAGGTAGCGCAAGCAATCAAAGGCTCGGGTGTGCCGATAATTGCTGACGGTGGAATCCGTCATACTGGAGACGTAGGAAAAGCTATTGCCGCCGGGGCGAGTTCAGTTATGGCAGGCTCCATTTTCGCCGGAGTCGAAGAATCCCCGGGGGAGACAATAATTTTAGATTCCAGAAAATATAAAACTTATCGTGGTATGGGATCGATCGATGCGATGGAGCAAGGCTCCAAAGATAGGTATTTCCAGGATACAGAAGATGATATTAAAAAACTTGTGCCGGAAGGTATCGTGGGCAGAGTCGCTTTCAAGGGCGGACTTGCCGAAGTTGTTTATCAGCTCATAGGGGGGCTCCGTTCCGGTATGGGATATTGCGGGGCCAAAGATATTGAAACTCTGCAGAAAAAAGCAAAATTTGTCAGAGTTACACGATCCGGAATAGAGGAAAGCCATCCTCACGATGTGATAATTACTAAAGAAGCACCTAATTATAGCCCAGGAAATTAAAAATATATGACTGCAAAAATTCCTAAGAAAAGTGGTTTTATTGATGCGGTTATCGGTCTGCAATGGGGGGACGAGGGAAAAGGCAAGAACATTGATGAGCTTCTGTCTCACGGAGTTTATTCCGCCGTAGCGCGTTTTCACGGCGGAGCGAATGCGGGGCACACTCTAAAATTGGGCGATATTACCTTTATCGGTCATATTGTCCCCTCTGGCTGCCTGCAAAAAGATGTAGAACTGTATATAGGCAATGGTGTAGTCGTTGACTCGGTGTCTCTAATGAAGGAAATAAAGCAACTTAAAGATTTAGGTTTTGACGTCACTCCCCGCTTGTATATTTCCAATCGAGCGAAATTAGTTTCCTACCTGCACCCCTTTCTGGATCAAGCGGATGAATACATGCGAAACGAGAAAGGA
>DATHJV010000022.1:0-3056 GCA_035489645.1 Minisyncoccota bacterium
CGAATATATTTAAAAAACTTTGGAATTTTATCATCCAAAAAAAAGAACAGCCTCCCTTTGTCCTCTCTGAAAACGAAACAAACGAGATGGAAAAATATCTGCCGGAGGAAGATGAAGAGACCACTGGGGAAAAAATAAAAAAAGCCATACTCGGTGTTGACGAGGAGGAAGAAGAAATTCCAATTAAAAAAAGACGGGTGGGACTTATGTCTACCTATGTCCCCCCTCCCCTTTCGCTTTTAGAAGAAGATCAAGGCAAGCCAAATACCGGCGATATAAAAGCCAACGCAAATATCATCAAGCGCACTCTCTTAAACTTCGGCATTGAAGTAGAAATGGATGAAATAACTATCGGACCGACGGTCACCCGCTATGCCCTGAAACCGGCGGAAGGAGTGAAACTCTCCCGCATCATCGCTCTCACCAACGATTTAGCGCTCGCGCTCGCCGCACACCCGATACGAATCGAAGCGCCAATTCCCGGAAAATCTTTGGTGGGCATCGAAATTCCAAACAGGACAAAGTCCCTCGTCGGCCTCGCCACCCTGCTATCCGATGATAAATTCCAAAATTCTTTAAAACCTCTGACCATCGCCCTCGGACGAAACATCTCGGGTAAGTCGGTGTTTGGCAACCTGGCCAAGATGCCGCACTGCCTGGTGGCTGGTACTACCGGTTCAGGAAAATCCGTGGCAATACACTCAATGATCACTTCCCTGCTCTATCGGAACGGACCGGATGATTTGAAATTTATTTTGATTGACCCAAAACGCGTCGAATTGACTCTTTATAATAATATTCCGCACCTGCTGACTCCCGTGATAACGGATGCCAAGAAAACAATTTTGGCACTGAAATGGGCGGCTAAAGAAATGGATCGCCGTTATGATATATTGGAAACGGAAAAAGTGAGAGATATAGAGTCGTACCACGATAGTTTTACAGGTAATCGGAAAAAAACAAAAGCCGGCATCCCAGAAAATGAAACCGGCACTGATCGTCTGCCCTATATCATCATAATCATTGATGAGCTCGCGGACATAATGAGCTCCTATCCGAGAGAGCTCGAATCCGCCATCGTCCGCCTAGCTCAAATGTCTCGAGCCGTCGGTATTCACTTGATACTTTCTACTCAGCGGCCCGAAGTAAATATTATTACCGGCTTGATTAAGGCAAATATCCCCGCCAGAGTCGCTCTGAAAGTGTCTTCCCAAGTGGATTCACGGACAATATTGGATGCCGGCGGAGCAGAAAAACTTCTGGGTGCCGGCGATATGCTTTATTCTTCAGGCGACGCCCAGCCGGAACGCTTGCAGAGCGCATTTATTTCAGAGGCGGAAGTTAAAAAAGTTGTAAAATATCTGGCGGATGAGTATCGGGATGAAATATCTGAAGATATCACTTTGACCTCTGGCTCTATCTCGGCCGATAAAAGCATTTTCGAAAGTACTCTCGAAGACGAAAATATGGAAGATGACGATGAACTATATGAAGAAGCCCGTATCTGCGTGATGGAAGCAGGCAAAGCATCCACTTCATATCTGCAGCGAAAATTAAAATTGGGATACGCCAGAGCAGCGCGCCTGATGGACCGCCTCGAAGAGCGCGGAGTAATTGGTCCCGGAGACGGCGCAAAACCGCGAGAGGTGCTGGAAAAAATTGAGAGAACTGAGACTGGCGAAAATGTAATATGATCTCGAACGAAATCGCGGACACATATAATAAAAAATTATGGTTTATATAATAGAAATTACTAACAAACGGAAGTGCGGCGTAAACGTACGCGTCCTATTTCGTGCGGGATGATAACTAGCGAAAAAAAAATATTAAAAATAGCCGGACTTTCTGTTTTTTTTCTGCTGATTTTTATTTATGCTTTTTTCGGCTCCCATAACTTGATTTTTGGTGTGAAAATAAAAAACGTAAATATATTGGATGGGGCAAAGGTTTCCGACAGTGTAATTGAAGTGACCGGAAATGCAAAAAATGCAATAAATCTGGTTTTAAATGGCAGAGAAATTTCAATTGACCAAAAAGGCGATTTTAATGAGACGATTGCGCTTTTGCCAGGATACAATATAATCAACATCAAAGCAAAAGACAAGTTTGGATACAGCGACGAGAAGAATTATAAGCTAATATACTCAAAGGAATTATGATAAAGAAAAAGGAGAACAAGGAAGACAAGACTGCGGGAATAGCCGGGTTGGAGGATACGCTAAAATCAATCCAAACTAAATTTGGTGAAGGATCAATTATGAAGTTCGGGGATTCGCCGAAAGTAGATATCAATGTCATCCCGACCGGTTCCATCGGCCTCGACATGGCGCTCGGAGTCGGCGGAATACCGCGGGGAAGAATTGTTGAAATTTTCGGACCGGAATCTTCCGGCAAAACAACTTTGTCTCTGCATATCGTGGCCGAAGCGCAGAGACTGGGCGGTATTTGCGCATACATAGATGCTGAACACGCAATGGATCCGGAATATACGAAAAAACTTGGAGTAAACATAAATAATTTGCTCATTTCCCAGCCAGACAACGGCGAACAGGCGCTCGAAATCGTGGAGAGTTTGGTGCGAACGGGTAAGATTGATGTAATCGTTATTGACTCGGTGGCAGCGCTCACTCCAAAGGACGAAATCGAGGGTGATATGGGCGCGTATCATGTCGGCAAGCAAGCCCGTCTGATGAGCCAAGCTCTCCGAAAATTGACCGCCATCGTGGCAAAATCTAAAACTTCTGTCATTTTCATCAATCAGATTAGAATGCAAATCGGCGTGATGTTCGGCAATCCGGAGACCACTCCAGGAGGAAAAGCGCTGAAATTTTACACTTCGGTCCGGTTGGATATCCGTAAAATTGCGCAAATAAAAAAGGGAGAGGAAGTGGTCGGAAGCCGAACACGCGTAAAAGTAGTAAAGAATAAAGTGGCAGCCCCATTCAAGCAGACAGAATTTGATATTATTTACAATGAAGGAATTTCCAAAGAAGGTGAGATTATGGCCTTGGGGGAAAAATTTAAAATAATAGAAAAATCCGGAAATTCATATTTTT
>DATHJV010000023.1:0-6254 GCA_035489645.1 Minisyncoccota bacterium
GCCAAAATCAAATTCGGGACTGCCATTTTGGAACCCGCCGGAGAAATCGAAACCTCCAAACCCGCCTTGCGCTCCCGCACCCGTACTTCCCATATTTTCAAAACCGGACCCAAATTGGTCATATTTTGAACGCTTGGCATCATCGGAAAGGACCTGGTAAGCCTCGTTTACCTGCTTAAATTTTGCCTCATTGCCTTCTTTTTTATCAGGATGATATTTATGGGCCAACTTGTAAAAAGCTTTTTTAATCTCATCTTTAGACGCGCCCTTATTTACTCCTAATGTTTCATAATAATCTTTTGCCATATTTTCTATTATACTCAAAAGTTAATCCTGGTCAAGAAGTTGCCTGAGAAAAATTAAGGAGTCGTGGGTTGCCTGTCCTTATGTCCTCGAGGGCGAAGGCGGGAGAATTTTTCTCAGGCAACTTCTTATATCATTGGCTCAGCTTCTCCTGATGCTTTCGCTCGCTCTGACTCTTTAGGCATCGGAGTCGTCTCAGTTAATTCTTCTCCATTTTCTGTTTCTTTATTTCCATTTTTCTCCCTCTCTTTTCTTTTCGCTTTTCCCTCAATTATTGCCTTTTCTTCGGCACTTCTTATTATCGTTGATTCTTCTTGCGCGATGAGCTTCGCCGCGTCGTCTTTAGGTATTGAATATTTTCGGCGGGACGCTTCTATAATTTCTTTTCTGAAGGAAGGATGCGTGGGAGGCAGGACCCGGAGAGTTTCGGCTGAAAACGGATCATAGGATTCTCCGTCGATGGTCATTTTGATGTAGAATTCCGCCACAGCCAGATTGATCATGTCCTTGACGTCAAAGATCGGCGCGAATTCGGGCTTTAATTTTACGGCATCCTCACCGCCCACCCTAAAACAAATCAGACTGCCGGTATTGCCCAAGACGGCATGCTGAACTTGGGGTATAAGCTGACCGATGTATTGGTGAGCGATAGTAAGATTCAGCGCGTATTTGCGAGCTTCCGACAAAATATTTTCAAATGTCTGAGTAACTATATTATGAAACTCATCGATGTATAAATAGAAATCTTTGCGCTCGGATTCGGGGATGCTCGCCCGTTCCATTCCCGCCTGTTTGATTTTTGTCAGGAACATTGAGCCGAAGAAAGATGAATTTTCTTCTCCGATGCGGCCTTTGGAAAGATTGATAAAAACTATTTTTTCCTTGTTCATCAATTCGCTGATGTCAATCTTATTCTGCTTCTGTCCGAAGATATTCCGCAAAAGCGGGTCAGAGAGAAATTGCCCGAGCTTGTTAACGAGCGGGATGATGGCATCCGTGTCGAATTTTTCTGACCAGTCGGCGAATTCGATAGCGAAGAATCTCTTGACCATGTCATCCGTAATATATTCCACCACCTTCTGTCGATAGTTTCTGTCCGTCAGCATCGAAATCATCCCGCGCATGGTGGCATGCGGATAATCCAAGAGCGCCAGACAGGTAAATCGAAAAACGTGCTCGAGACGAGGCGTCCAATTGGCTCCGAATTGCTTGTGCAGGACTTCAATCAGACCTTGAGTCAGCTGAAATTTAAACAACGGGTCAACATTGGCGAGCGGATTAAAGGATGCTGGAAAATCAATATCAGACGGGTCGATAATGCAGACATCCTCTATACGCTCTTTGGGAATGTAGTCCAGCATTGCGTCTATCACATCCCCGTGCGGGTCAATCAGACATAGGCCGTGATTATAGGTGACGTCCTGGCGAATAAAAAGCTCAAGCAATTTAGTCTTGCCGACACCAGACTTACCAACAATATAAAGGTGCCTTCGGCGATCCACACGCTTGATACCGAAAATGAATTTCTTCTCTTCGAGCGATGCCACGTAATTCGTCCGTCCAATAAAAGAAACATCTTCAGGCTTCACCTTCCCGAAGACAGGCAATTCCGGCGGCGGAGGCCCGTATTTGATTAATTGCACTCGATTGGCTTTGGGCATATACAGGGCCTATTTTAGCATAAAATTTAGTAAACTTCCTGCCCCGGCGCCTTGGTTGGGGTTCCGACTGGAACGTCGGAGCTGATAATCAATAGACCTCTTGCTGATAGCATTTTGCGCAAAATACTATTTCCGGGCGCTCGGGAGCATAAGGAGTCTCAAATTCTACCTTACACTTCCCCTCCCCATGAAAATGATTTTCTTTATCGCACACGCAAGATCTATGCCAAAGTTTCATTGGATTTCGCATTTTTAATCTGCTTTCATGACGGCAGAAAAAACATAATCTCGGTAATGGTACACCCAGTTTTCTATATAAATTTAATTCATCCAAGGTTATCTTATATGCTCCTCTACAATAATTACTAGATTTTTCTTTATTTTCGCATTCTATAACTTCATTCGTTATGGAGTCTGTAACATCAACCAGACTTTCCGGCAAATTTTTTGAGTTAACGGTTGTTTCATATTCTGATCCTTTTCTGTCCCGCCATCTATAACCCATTTTAATTGCGTGCTCCTTATCCATAGGAAAATAATCTTGCGCCTGAGTTTCATTGTAGCAAAATGTGGAAAGTTCGGCAGGAAAAAACTCGCCATATTTATAGACAATTCCCTTTTTATCTATGTATGGCATATTGTTCATATGTTCTTTAATCTTAGGAAGCAACTTTTGATATTCTTCCTTAGAATACTGCCTGTTTAATATGCAATATTTTTTACTTCTTACACCGATACAGCCAAATAAATTAGAGCACCCATGACAATTAAATGAATACTCAACATCATTTGAACTATAAACTACGCTTGTAAAAAGACTGCGATAATTTCCTACTCCGGTATCAAAGGCTTCATAAACAAGTTCAGCCAATCCTATGCCGGGACCCGAATCATAAACATCTTTAGCATTTATTGCCAGCCAATGAGAATTTTTTGCGTCTTCTATGACGCCATTTGCATCAAAACAAATTTTGCAATTTTTCGTACCTTCTAAATTGTCTCCAGTGGAATTTACCACCTTTATTTGAGCCGCAAAACGATGCAGCGATTTCAGATATAATTTCTTAAATTTATTTTTAAGTTCTTCGATAGTTTTATAATCTTTTAAATTATATTCTGCCAGTCTATTTTTGTATTCTTCTCTTGAGAGTTGCTCGTTCCACATGCAGTATGATTTGCTACGTAAATTTGTACAACCAAAGCAGTCTGTGCAACCTATACAATCATATAGAAAATATGAATCAACACAGCTTTTACAATTTAACGAATATAGTAAATGATAGCTATCTGAACAGATAACATCTTCATAACAAAGTTCCGATCGAAAAACCACATATAAGTCTGACGAGTCTTTTATTTCGGAAATTCTATTTGAGTAAAAAGTTCTTACGGATTTCCACACTCCGGAACACATGTAGCAATCTTTGTTTTCTTCGGCGACATTGCAATAATCACTATTCGTTGCATTTATATTCGAAAGACATTGTAGAGGAACCATATTTCTTAAATCTCTCCATTGTTCAAAAAAAGATTTTGAAAAATCATACTCTTGCCCATACGAAAGCGGATCCCATGTATCCCCCCACCAAGCGTTGGAATCATATACAGTAAGCTTTTCCTCTGGAGATATAAATGAGATGACCATTTCTTCGTGCCCCGGAACATCGCATTTTCTCTTAAAAAGAGACATTTCGTTGCGCCAGCATAAACGCCGAATAGTTCGGCACTCCGGGCAAAAAGTCGGCGGAGGGACTTTGATTTTTTCATAGAAATTAAAATCCTCCGATTCTATGGCGAAATCTTTTTTACAATTCTGACAATTTTTTATTTCGCTTTTATTATCCATTTATCATTAACTTTACTCAACTAAAGTAATTAGTCAGATAAAGTAGAAGAAATTAGTAAACTTCCTGCTGGTAGCATTTTTCGCAGTAAACTGTTTCGGGACGATCGGGAGCATAATTGGTGATAATTTCTTTTCCGCAATTTGCACAATTGCGATTCCAGAATTTATACGGGCCTCTGCGGGCGATGCGGTCTCGATGCCGGCAATAAAAACATTTACGGGGTATTGGAATGTTCATTTTCCTATAAAACAAAAGCTCCTGATTTATGATTTTATAATTTCGGTTACAATCTATGCATTTTAAAATTTCATTCATTATATTATCAGACACATCTTTTATATGATCCGGAATTTCTTCTGGTTTTATTGTTTCCTTTCCTTCTGTCTTTTGTGTATCATTTTCCCACTTGAAACCTTGAGCTATCGCCTCTTCTTCGGTAAGAGGCATATTATCCTGCGCAATTGTTTCATTATAAGCAAAAGGAGCGAGCTCTACCGGAATCATCAATCCATATAAATCTTTTGATTTTAATTCTTCAATAATTTTTGAACGCAACCTTTCATACTCTTCTTTTGTATATTTTTTGTTTAAAATTGAATATTCACCGTGATGCAGGGCATCACAACCTATGCAATTTTTGCAATTTCTGATATAAAATCCATATAGAATATCTTGGCAATTTTCGGCGCCGTATGTCCCGATAATATTACTTGAAAGGCCTGTCGCAACTGCCTCAAGTATCCGCTCTGACTTTGTGCCGTAACCAATAGTATCCATAGAATCTTTGACTCCCTTGGAAGAAAATATATATCTGGAATCCTCAGCATTCGTAACTTCAAAAGAATCTCGTACATTTTTACATTCAAATAAATAATCCCCTGTAGAATTTACTGTTTTTATATTATTATTTTCACGCATTGGAAAATCTAGGATAAATTTCTTATATTTTCTTTGAAACTCTTGCGTTTTTTCATAAGACCCTAATATTCCACTCACTTTTTTCTTAAACTCGTCCGGCTGCATCGGCTTGTTTAAAAAATAATTTGATTTATTATTCAAATTTACACATCCAAAACAATTCATCACGCCGCGACAATTTAAAACAAAAATGGAGTCAACCGAACCGCTTATATTTTGACCGAAAAGTATACCTGAAGATTCTTGAACATTGATAGATTCATAACATCGTTCAAAACTGGTGCCGAAATATATATCTGACGAATCATTTCCATTTCTCACCCCTCTGGAATAAAGCAAATCTTCCGACGGACTGGTATTAAAAACTAAATAGCAATTTCTGCAACCGCTTGCCATATTTGAATATTCGCTATTTATGTTGGGTCCAGTGCCTAAAGAAATATAAGTCGTAATTTTGGGAACCTTTATTAGAAGTTCTTTAAATTGTTTAATAAAAGAGCGGCTTTCATCATAATCCATCGCGTACTCTCTCGGTTCCCATTTTTCTGAATAAAAACAATCATAACAATAGATGGTATACGGGGACTTAGGATTATACATTGAAATAATGTTCTTCCCGCACAGTTCGCATTTGCGTCCGGAATAGAGAGTAGTCTCATTCCTAAACATTGCGCGCATTTTGAAACGGCAATCCGGACAGACTTTGGGTGCAGGCACTTTCATTTTCTCATAAAAAGAAAGGTCATCCCTGTCCAAGATGAATTTTTGACTACATTTTTTACATTCCTGGTTCATAGTTCATTCCAAGATTTTTCGGAGAATATCTTCCGGCACTTCTTTTATAGATTTTTGTTTAGAAGGAATTGGCGGAGGTGCCGGAGTAGGTTGAGAAGAAGCCGTGGCGGCGGGCGACGGAGTCGAGATTTTTTCCTTAGACACTTCTTTGGAAGCGTCAGGCTTACCCGGCGTGCTTTCGCTCAAGGGCGTTCCAGCATTGCTGGATTTAGCTGAAATCAAATCTTTCAATTTACTCATGTCTTCTGCACTGGCAGCGCGATCTTTGGGATGCATGGATATGTTTTTACCCGCCTGAGCGGGCGGGTTTTTTAGAACATCAAGCGAGACAGGTGGCGGCACTGGAGAAGAAGGCACACTAACCTTCGGCTGCGGAGAGGGTTTGGCAATAACTTTATTTAAAATTTCTCTTAAAGCGAGATTGTCTTTTGATGCCTTTTGGACAAACCTTGGCTTGGCGGCTAAACCGCCGCCGGATTCTCCCGGCGGTTTAGCCGCCGTAAAAACTTTTTTAATGGCACCGAATATTCCAGGTTTGCCCCCAAGATTGGAATGTCCACCCACCCTCGAGACTGGCTTGGGGAAACGTCTTTCATCTCTCTCTGGATACCTTTCCATCCTTTCACCACCTGCTCTATCTTTCTGCTGGAATTCAATGCCTAAATCGGCTAGCGGTTGAAAAAAAGTGGATTCATCCTGCTTAATTTGATTTTCTGACCTCTTTTCCACC
>DATHJV010000024.1:0-9567 GCA_035489645.1 Minisyncoccota bacterium
CATGGGATTTCTGCCAAGGTTGCAAATTGATGATTCGAGACGCTAATCCCGAAATGCTTGATAGCTTCCTCAACGCCAAAAAAGTTTCCGCCCATTATCTCGCGTGCTTTCTTGTATAAGGTATATGGTTTACCGCCCTTCTTCGCAAACCACACCAAACGACCCACGAAAGTTGGTTCGTTGTTGATGAGATTAATGACAGTATCCGCATCTTCTCCAAGCCCTACCATTAAACGCTGGAACGCTCCGTTGACTAGGCCTGCTTTTACATCTGTCCATTTCATACTATTTCCTATCTGTTAGCCCTTGAAATTATCTTTGGGCGACTGGATTTTGGGCATACGATCCCGAGTATTACGTCTTGTCCCCGTTGAGACGAGCTTATTATGTCCTATGTATATTCTAGAGTTTAGGACACAATAAGCTCGCCTCTTCAATGGTTTTTTGTGATTTTTGTAAAAGAACTTAGAAATTACTGATTTGGAGTATAACAAACAAATTGCACTATGTCAAGGACTAAAGCTTGACGCCTAGTGTACAATGTAAAAATGATTTACGATCTAATAATAATTGGAGGAGGACCGGCTGGCGCGGCGGCGGCGGTGTATGCATCCCGCAAAAGACTGCAGACACTTTTTATAACTGCCGAATGGGGCGGGCAATCAGTTGTGTCCGAGCAGATTTATAATTGGATAGGAACGGTCTCTATTTCAGGACCCGAACTGGCTGATGGATTTAAAAAACACGTAATGGCAAACGCTGCGGGAAAAATAGGCGCTGAAAGCGCTGGTAATGCTAACTCTACTTTAAAAGTGAAAGAAGGTGAGAAAGTAATCAATATTTCCCGCGGGCATAGCCCTATGGGCGAGCCAAAAAAAGATGGAATTTTTACAGTTAAAACGGAATCGGCTGAAGAATTTTTGACCAGAACAATTTTAATTGCTAGCGGCAGCGGCCGAAGGAAACTGGCGGCAAAAAATGCGGATAAGCTCGAACACAAGGGCTTGACTTATTGCGCTTCTTGCGACGGACCTCTTTTTGAGGGACTCGACGTAGCCGTTATTGGTGGAGGCAACGCAGCCTTTGAATCCGCCGCCCAGCTTCTCGCATATTGTAAATCTGTAACTCTTTTGCACCGGAATGACACTTTTCGCGCTGATGAAATTACTGTTGAAAAAGTTTCAAAAGATCCGAAAATGAAAGTGATAAAAAATGTAGATATTTTAGAAGTAGTGGGAGAAAAATTTGTTGAAGGAATAATTTATAAAGAAAAAAAAAGTAATGAGGATAAAAAGTTGAAGGTCTCGGGAATTTTTGTTGAGATAGGCCAGATTCCAAATACGGACTTTGTGAAAGATATAGTACCGCTCGATGAATTCAATCGAATAAAAATTGACGCGTGGACGCAAAAAACAGAAGTTAAAGGCATTTGGGCTGCAGGAGACTGCACCAACGTTCTTTATCATCAAAACAACATTGCCGCCGGCGACGCAGTCCGAGCACTTGAGAATATTTATCTATACCTGAAGGCAAGATAACAAAGTCGGTAAAAGTTTCATTCCGCGAGGGCATAAAAATTTCGGTTATCCACTTCATAAAATTAATACGCGTTGATTTGAGACGCAAATGGAACTATAATTATATTCGAGACGCTACAGTGGCAATTTGCTGTAGTAACAGAACAAAACTAGACATAGAAATATGGCTAAAATACTGAAACCTGTAAGTTGGGATGTTGTTTATTCTCCAATCCCAATCCGCAATGGACGTGAAATTCAAGCACCCCCCTTTTGTCACTCATCAATCAAGATGGTGCTTCAGTCAGCAATCGGGGTATATGGGCTGACTTGGGAGGAAGAAGGCAAGAGGAAACTGTTAACCTTCCGAAGGAAACTCTAGGGGGGTCACATGATTAAAGCAAATGCATCCGACCACGGGTTGGATGCATTTTGTGTCCAGTTTTCTTGTCTACATAATACTACGTCGCTTGTCCCTTAGTCATGGATGCACTAGCGGAAAAACCTGAAGGCTCAAATACTTCGTTCATACCCCACCCGTGCGTACACGAGGGAACATTCCCTGAATTATTCACATTTCCTAATTTTACTATTTTGAGAACAATTCGCGAGAGGGTATAATTTGGACAAGCATGAAATCCAAACAAAGCAGAACTATTTTAACCATAATTTCTATCGTCATCATAGTTTTACTCTTCTTTTTTTTGAAGACAAGGCAGAACCCCGCTAGTAACAACCAAGAGAGTCAGAAAAAAGTTATCCAAGCAGTCATTGATTCTAAACTTACAACGCTCCGACCAGACTGCCTTAAAGCGGACATAACAAATCAGACTAGTACTACAATTGACTACGAGATTCGCGAAGTACACAATGAAGCTTGCGGTGGAGATCCTGAAACAGCTCCAAGAGTTGCTTCAGTACGTATAGATTTACAAACACATCTGCCCACAATTGAACCTTAATAAATCACTCTTAAAAACTTAAAACTTCATCGACCTCACTCAAAAACAAAATAGTTTGCTTCTTCAACTCCACAGTTTTTGACTGTGTTTCAAAAAATGCGTAGATGGTGAGATTCGGGTACTACATACCCAGGTGCTTCTTAATTAGCCAAGCTAATAATGAAAAGCCTTTCGAACCTCACCTATAAGCAAAGCAGTTTGCTTCTTCATCTCCGCAGTTTTTCACTGCGTTTCAAAACTGCGGAGATGGTGAGATTCGAACTCACGATCGAGTTGCCTCGATGCCAGTTTTCGAAACTGGTGCCTTAAACCACTCAGCCACATCTCCTCGCCATGCTCGTCACTGTGTCTTCGTGCCCATTCGGGCCCTTCCCTATATCCTCATGCTAAAGCATATCGGATATTTCTGCTGAAGCAGAATCAGATGAAATATGAAGCAGTTCATATTTCATTGCCACATCTCCTTATTTTCACTTCATTTGACTGCTTTCCGCGATTATATCACTCGCTCAAATTTTGCACGAACGGAAACAGAATAAATAAATACCATCCCTAGGGCGGTGCTTTACAGAACTGGTCGTGTTAGAATATTCGGAACATAAAAGATCTTTGAATAAGGAGTTTTTGTGAATTGACTTGAGACTCTACACTCGCACATGGCATCTCAAGTCAATTCACAACAAACAATAAACAACAAGAAAAAATGAAGACAAAAGAGGAAGAAGAGAATCCTCAACAACAAACGAAAGGAAAAAAATGAAGACGAACGAAGAGGAGTCAATTCTCCTCGTCCCGGAAGACCAAGAAGTGTTCGAACTAACGATTGAAAGCAATACCATCTATCCAACAGAAATGTTGCGAGCCGACGGAGGGGACAACCCCAACAAATTGAAGTTCAAAGGACCGAGTATAAGTGGCGAGCAAACAAAAAAGTTCAAACTGTTTCGTGTACACAACCAGCTAAATGCCGATGAGGCAAACAAGTCGCTGGCCGTATACGGAGCACCGGCTCTCGGACAATGGCGCGAGGCATTCAAAAAGAAATATCCTCGCCCTGACGGAAAAGGCCCAATTGCCTTTACTGGTTCCGAATGGTTGGACCCCTACAGACGCCGCGCTTATCCATTCCTCCTCGACGGAAGCACTGCATGGTACTCGGGCTTCCGCTGGTTTGATCATGGCATCAACATCAGCTGGCGCATCGCGTTCGAGATAAAATAACGTGGAGCATGGAATTGAGGAAATCAATCCCTTTAGCTCCTTGTCCTTCAAGCCTCGCAGGGTGAGAAACTTTGCGAGGCCTTTTTGTACCTTAAAAAATAAATTAAGTATTTTTCCTTAAAATAATAAGCATAATAAATCACAAAAAGTTACCCATTTATTCTTTTAACGTTAATTTCAGTCGTGCGGTAAAAGTTGTTTTCGGTCTGATCATCTCGGGATCATCCACTAGCCCGCCACTATCGCGCATCACGGGCTCGACGCAGAAAAAGTCTTTTCCCGCCATAGACCATATCCAGACTTTCTTATACTCGGCGGAAGCATTCATCAAAAGCGTGCCAAGATCTGGAATTACAATCTCCATCACTGCAGATGGATCTTTTATTTTCGGATTATCTATAGAGATATATTTTCCATTTGCCCAGACTCCAACTTGTTCTTCTACAAACTTTCCTCCCTCAAAATTAAACTTTACCTCTCCTTTTTTGTCTTGCGGAATTTTAAAATAAGGATGCAATCCCATAGAAAGCGGTAGTTCCCTGGCCTCTTCCAAGTTTTCCACTTCCTGATTTATCGTGAACGAGCCGTCTTTTTCAAAGCTCACTTTGATTGAAAGGCGAAAGTCAAAAGGAAATATTTTCTTTGTCTCCCCGTTTGCCAATAAGGTTTCTTTAAATCCTTGTCCGGTTGTTTCAGCCTTCCACTCCCGTGAATATCTCCCAAAACCATGCTGTTTAAGATTTGGATATTGGGGGCCTTCAAGGGGCCCGGCATTGGGAAAGAGTATAGGGATGCCTCCCCGCACATTTGCGCTCTTATCCTCTAAAGTCGCAAGGTCTAGATAAAGAACTTCCCTGCCACCCAATTTTATCGAAGTAATAATTCCGCCCCGCTCTGGACAAAAAGAAACTTCATTGCCTCCTTCTGTTTTAACAGTTTCGATTTTTATTGCGCTACCTTCTATCCATTTCCGCATTTTAGGATTTTGTGAATAATTTTTCTAGAATGTTTCCAATGTAATAAATGACTACTGCCTGGATAAAAATGCATAAAAGTGAAATTCCATAGAGCCCGAAATTAATGTCAATATAAATAACTGATTCAGGACGATACTTCAAAAGAAGTATCAAAGGATAGCTGCCCCGAACAATTGCATTCCAAAATTGAAAATTGGAAATGATAAAAATAAGAATCAAATATATTCCATACAGGTCCAACAAATAATTTCCCCAAGATTTACTTTTCATAACTATATTATACCTCAAGATGGATTTTTTGCGATTCTTCCAAAAATAATATAAGATACGGAATATGGCTCTATCGTCTAATAGTTAGGACGAGTGCTTTTCAAGCACTAAATCCGGGTGCGATTCCCGGTAGAGTCACCCAAAGAAACGTTCGCGAAATTAGAAATAAGGGGCGAGTTTTGTGAAGCAAAACTCGCGCTAAGTAGCCCGCTTCCGCCCTTTGCGGAAGCGACAAAATCCCAAAGTTCCCCCCAGTGTATGGAAACCATTTTGTCCTTGATTTCAGGGTTAGAGCCGATTTTTTGAAAAAACTGCTTCCATTCCAAATAGTTTTCAGTTTTTTCCAAATCGGCGCATTCTTTCAAGGACAAAACGAAACTCCGCAAGGGTTCGACCCAATTTTTTCTCTGTTGTCCAAAATCTCTTTCGGATTCGAGAAGAGAAGCTTTTTCACGCATGAGTAAATCTTTTCGTTCTAAATATATTTCTCGTTCAATATCTTCATCTAGGTAAATAGAAACAAGTTTTTCAAGCTTCTCTTGATTTCCTCGAATCTTATCTTTAAGATTTTGGACAACGCTTCCTTGTGAAGAAATATTTTCATTCTCCCATTCCTCAATTTTATTTTCCATTTTTAATATTTCTTCACGAGGAAGCGACACTGATTGAAGCAGTGTTTTTAATTGGGTGGCGAGTGCATGTTCTTGGAGGTATAGTTGACCGCATACACCAAACTTTTTTGTGCAACGATAATATGAATATTTTGTTCCAAAGCGGTTAGTGGAATATTGGGCGGTAAACATACCTCCGCACTCGCCACAACGAGCAAAACCGAGAAAATGAAATGGATGAGCAATTTTTGATTTTCTCGGTTTCTGTCTCGTTTTCAAAACTTTCTGCACTGCTTCAAACAAGGTCGGAGAAAGAATTGGCGCAAAGCTTCCGGGAAAATATTCTCCGTAATGTTTGGTAAATCCGAGATATGCACGATTATTGAGAATACAATTTACGGAAGCTTTGCCAAGTGGCTTTCCATTTTTCTGATATACTCCGTGATCCGCCAAAAATTGAGAAAGTGATTCTAGTCCATGCGTTCCTTTGGCATATTCTTTGTAGGCACGAATAATGACCTTACTACGAACTGGATGAGGTTCAATATTTCTCGTTTTGTAATTATTCACATAGCCAAAGGGCGCTCTCGTGAGCCATTCACCTTTTCTCAATTTTTGGCGGACTCCACGTTTCACATTTTCAACAAGATTATCAGAAAAATATTTAGATTGTCCGAAAGCCACTTGCAACATAAATTTACCTTGCGGAGTTGGTTCAAACCAAAACTGCGGAAAGCGTAAAGAAGCAATTTTGTTGATGTCCACCAAGTAAATTATTTTTCCGCCATCAACAGAATTACGGGCGAGACGGTCGGGATGCCAAGCGAGTATGCCTATCGGTTCTTTTGAAGTTTCCACGAACGATAACATTTTGGCAAATTCTTCTCGCCCGGGCTTCTTTGCGCTTTTCGCTTCCGTAAATTCTTTCAAAATTTCAATGCGTTCTCTACGCGCATATTCACGAAGTTCAAAAAGTTGGGCTTCAATACTCATGACTTGTTTATCGTCATCTTCGGTAGATTTTCTGGCGTAGAGAACACATTTAGTTTTGATTTGAATTGTTTCCATACACTGGGGGGAACTTTGGGATTTTGTCGCTTCCGCAAAGGGCGGAAGCGGGCTACTTAGCGCGAGTTTTGCTTCACAAAACTCGCCCCTTATTTCTAATTTCGCGAACGTTTCTTTGGGTGAACTAATTATACACTTTGCACGAACTTTTTTCGAGAAGAATCCCTAGCGTGCCTCGCGCGTGCTACGCACGCCTGTGTGATACACAGTTTCTCCAAAGGAGAAAGCGAGGCACGCAATGCAAACGCACTCCACCACAATGAATCTGGGGCGAGTGGGGCGGAGTGATGGACTCTCCCGCGCGGAGGAGGGGTCTGGGGAGGAATCCGCGCGGGCTTCGGCATTTTGTTTTGGCGAAATTCTGGTGGGCTAAAAAGAAACCTAAATACATATTATCACAATATCTAAAGTTTGGATATTGAATGTTTAGATAGACAATGTTAGTATATGACTAGGTCAATTAGAACAAAAGAATATGCTTATTTTGTTGAGCGATTGCGGAAAGCTCGCCAAGAGGCAAACTTGACCCAAGTGCAGGTTGCGAAAAAGCTTAGGCGTCCGCAATCGCACATCTCGAATGTTGAATCAGGTCAGCAAAGAGTTGATGTTGTCGAACTTCAAAACTTTGCAAAGATTTATAATAAAGATATTAAGTATTTTATAAAATAATTTATGAACTGTAAAAATTGTAATAACCTACTCGCTGAGAATGCAAAGTTTTGCGGAAAGTGTGGTAAAAGTGTTTTAATTGAAGATTCGCCAACACTTTCCGTTGAGAATAAAAAAACTCCTTCAGGAGGAGAAATGATAAAAAGAATTTTAAAAATTATCCTTATCATTTTTTTTGTTTCAATGACATCATCAGTATCATCAAAACAAAGCACCGTTGGTGATGGTTGGATTGGGGATATTTATAATATTCTAACAATTGTATCTGTCGTCACCTTTTTTGTTTTGTTAAGTAAGTGGTGGAAAAATAGAAAAACAAACAAAAAATGGTTTAATTGGCGTTGGATAACATTATTGTTGGTTCTTTCTTTAGTTAGCTTTATGATGCTAGTGTTTTCCCAAGCATTGATCTCAGCCCGCTTGAAATCTTTTGGGCTTAGTCAAACAAGTTCCATGAATGGAAATTGGGTTAGTTATAACTCTCCAGATAATACTTTTTCTGTTCAATTTCCGTTACCGCCTAGTTATGACACTAAGAGCCAAGATTCCGAAAATGGAAAAATCTATGTAGATACATATAAAAGTGCTGATGAGACTGCTTCGGTTGGATATGCAGTAAGTGTTACTAAATTTCCACCGAATTTAGATTTTTCCAATACAAATGACATACTGGAAAAACTAGTTAATTTATCAGCAACTAATATTAATGGAACAATTATCACATCAAAATTTATTACTCAAGATGGTTATCCGGCAATTGATTACCTAATAAAAGGCAAAACGACATCTAAAGTTAGAGGTATAAATATTATAGTTGGTCAAAATGTATATCAATTAATTACGTCATATGACACATCAGATGAAACGAAACTAGAATTTGAAAAGTTTGTTGGTTCATTTAAATTAAAATAATATGTTTTGTGAAAATTGTGGAAATAAAATTATATCCGATGAAAAGTTTTGTACTAAATGTGGACAAGGGGTTAATTTACCTAAAAATGAAAATTCCTCTCCACTCAATGTAGTAAAAACAGGGGGTGTGGCAATTAAAAAATTACTAAAAATTTGTTTGTGGTTAGCTTTAATTGGATTTGGAATTTGGTTGATTATAGCCCTTGGACCACTTTGGATTATTGCAATAATTCTTGGACTTATACTTTATGTCCTTGCGAATAGATAGTTATGGCAGATGAGGATAAAAAAGTTGAGATAGTCGAATTAACAGATATTGTTTCAAAAGAAGAACAAGCTGTTCTTGAAAAAATAATTGGCGGAAGTTGGAAGAAATATACCAGAGTTACAATGGCGGCTCTCGGTATTTTGCCGTGGGTAGGTAGTTTATTAGGAGCCGCCGCCACTCTTTCGTCAGAAAATGATCAAGAAGACACTACTAAACTTCTGTTTTTGTGGATTAAAGAACATGAAATAAAATTAAAAGAATTAGGAGCTACTCTTAATTCCATTTTTGGCAGATTTGAATCTTTTGGTGAACGCATTAACCAAAGAATTGAATCCGAAGAATATCTCGGTTTAGTCCGAAAGACTTTCAAAAAATGGGATGAAGCTGAAACTTTGGAAAAAAGAGAGATGTTGAGAAAATTAATAACAAATGCAGGAGGTATAACAATAGTGCAAGATGATTGGGTCAGAATGTTTTTAGATTGGATAGAGCAATATCACGAGCTTCATTTTAGTATTATTGCTCAAATACATCAAAATCCAAATATTACGCGCAAAGCGATGTGGATGAATATAAAAGGAAGTATTCCAAAAGATAATTCGGCTGAAGCCGATATGTTTAAACTTTTGATTGACGACCTAACAAGAGGAAGAGTTATCAGACAAAAAAGAGAAGTAAATAGCCAAGGACAATTTTATAAAAAACAGAGGCGCGAAGCGCGCCAAAGTGATTTTATGGAATCGCCATTTGATGACGAAGATCCTTATGAGTTAACTGAACTTGGCACAGGGTTTGTTCAGTATGTGATGAATGAACTAACTCCTCAAATTGGCGATAGTCATCAATCTTAATAGCCCACCAGAATTCCGCCAAAACCAAAAAGCCGAAGCCCGCGCGGATTCCTCCCCAGACCCCTCCTCCGCGCGGGCGAGTCCATCACTCCGCCCCACTCGCCCCAGATTCATTGTGGTGGAGTGCGTTTGCATTGCGTGCCTCGTTTTCTCCTTTGGAGAAACTGTGTATCACACAGGCGTGCGTAGCACGCGCGAGGCACGCTAGGGATTCTTCTCGAAAAAAGTTCGTGCAAAGTGT
>DATHJV010000025.1:0-12111 GCA_035489645.1 Minisyncoccota bacterium
TTCGATATCACTGATGAAACGGTTCCGCTAAAGCGGGTCGCGGGAGCGAAAGTTCTTTACGTTGTCTGTTTCAACAGCACGATAGAAGAGGCGGAACTCGCGGAATTGCTCCGCGCCGAGGGCAGACAGCCGTGCCGCAACGCCCCGCAGTACTTGCTGGGCCTCATGAAAAAAGTGACGGAAGACAAAATGCCAAAGGAATTCCACAACAAAGATCTTATTGCGGCTGAACCGGACAACGAAGCTTCCGTCTTCTGTCGAGAGGTTGGTGTCCCTTGTTTCTTGTGCGTATATCGGGGTGCCGCGCGTCGCAGGCTCAACCTTATACGTGCAGGCAGGAAGTTGTACGGCCACTTTGCATGTATTGCGGAAGACTTAGTGTCTTAGGCACCATGACTTAGCTGCGATGGCTTGGAAAGATTATCAAGAGCTCCACTTTCAGGTGAGAGCTCTTTTTTTTGTGAGCCTATTGTCCTAGAGTTTTACGCCTAAAATAGTATCAGTGTTTAAGCTTTTTAAGTCATGATTTTTTATGTTGAAAAGTCTATTGTAGCACAAATTGGAACTTGATAAATAAAAGAAAAGCCTCACAAGTGTGAGTCGTGAGACTTTCCTCGTGAGGCTTGAATTTTTGACTTACTTTTCCTTTCTCATGCGCCGATAATATTCTTCAGTTGCCTTTCGGTGTTTAGCAAACTCTCGCTTTTTCTCTTCGAGGTCGGTCTTATCGGTTGTCAGGATCCAGCGTGGCTTATCGCGAGTATTGTTTTTTGCTGGAATAAACCTATAGCTCAGGTCTTCCACTTCACGAGGTCTTTTATGTTCTGCGCGATATGTCTGTAGCACACTTCGGAGAGGCTCCTCAATGTGATCGATATTGAAGCTCTCGCTCACAATCCATTCTTGCCAGGCCTGATCGATGTAGACATTGGCTTTATCCTGCGCAAGGCTGCGAGGGACTCTGATTGTGGCGAGGGGTCTGGTGTCCCCCTCAATAAGCAAGGTTATGGGAATTACAGGAATATGTCCATCTCTCCCCAACTCTCCGTATTGTGCCGTGAAAAAGAAACCCCTACGGGTTTCTATGGTATCTATTGGTTTTTTCATAAAAGGAGTTTTCTGTTTTTGCCGTTTTGGCTCGAAAAGCTCGATAGATCAAGCGCTTTGAGCCAAAACGGTCTTGGGAACAACGCGAAAGTTCTATACGCAGAATACTATACAATAGGTAGTATGTCAAGGAGAAATAGCACGGCATGTCATTAAAATTTGTGGTTACAAATAATTTCGCGTCACTACACTACGGGAATCTTTCCTTACAGGAACAGTATACCTTTTCGATCCCGCATACTGCGGGATAACGAAAAGCTTTTCGATTCCCGGACGCGAATAAAGCAGTTTATTCGCTTAGGGTCATCGCACAAAAAAGGCGCTCTTGTGAGCGCTCAATTTTGTAGCGATGACCCTACCGGGAATCGAACCCGAATTTAAGCCTTGAGAAGGCCTTGTCCTAACCGTTAGACGATAGGGCCAATTTATTTTTAATATATTTTCTTCCAAAACCACTTTTAAAATATTTCTCTCGTTGCCTTGCCTCTTTTATATTCCTTGTATTTTCAAAATAAACCAACTCAAATGGTACACGCGACTTTGTTGAACTGACTTCCCCATTATTATGTTCCCTTATTCTGCGTTTCAAATTATCAGTAAGACCATAATATAACTTGTAATCTTTTTTGCTTTTTAAAACGTATACGAAATACATATTAATTAAGACGATACCAGCCTGCTCCCGACCAGCGGGAGGGCTGGCAGGGGGCCAATGCGAAAAATATAGCATTTTTAATAAAAAATTAAAAATTATCTGTAAATAGAAAATAGCACGTTGGATAACGTGCTATTCGCAAAAAACTACTCTTCATTCCTCAGCGGCGAAGAATGAACCTTGATTCCGAGTGCTTGTGATGCAAAACCGGAATTTTTGATACTCCCTGTTTCGCTTCAGGGAGTGCGCCAGCTTGCAACTTATTCTTTCGGACTTCCTCCTCGTGCCGCGCCACTTCCTCTCTTATCCTTCTTTCCAGAGTTTCATCAATTTTTTTTGTCATAATACATTTTCTGTGTTGAGGTTTCGGGCGTTTGAACAGAGTAATGTACAATTACTCAATAACAATTATAAAAGTATAGAAAATAAAAATCAACACTTTATAGTAAAATCGAAATAACCTTGATGATTTTATTCATTGTTGTATAATCTAAAAATGGAAGGTATTAACAAAGCATTTAATTTTGAAGATTTCCGAAAGTTTGGGAGACTTTTATCGAGCTTTCGTACTAAGAGCATAAATGCGTTGGCATCTGCCTTGTCTTTGAGTAATAGTTATATAAGAAAGTGGGAAGATGGAACTATTCTTCCGGATGAAAGTAGACTTCCTGATATTATAAGGGCTTATGGTATAGAAGAAGAAAAAAAGAAAGAGGAATTAATAAAAGCTTTTAATATTTCCAAGGATGCTCGCGAGAAGGAAGCAAAATTTCGGCACGATCTGAAGTATCCCAAAAAAAATAAACCCAAACACAATCTCTAATTGTGGGGTTTTACTCCTCAATCGTTGGTTTTTCCACTTCGAGCAGAGTGAGTTCTGGCGATGTGCCGGCAATCTTAAGAACGTCTTTATCTATTTTTTTTAATTCTTTGTTCGTTGCTCCATAATGGTTTACAACCGTATTAATCGCATTGCCGAGCTTCACGTGAAATTCACTGTATGCATTGAGATGTTTGCCCAAATCTTGTACCTTTTTAATAATTTCTTTAGCGGACTCTTCTATTCTAAAAGCCTTAAAACCGTAAAGCACCGATTGCAAATATGCCATAAAAGTTGTTGGAGAAATTATTATAACTTTCTTCTCATTGTAAGCATAGTCTATAAGGTTTCTGGTGTTAACTTTAATTGAGCCCACCTCATTTACTAGTAAGTCGTAATATATCGCTTCCGCGGGAATGTACATAAAAGCAAAGGGAAGGGTGTTTTCTTCCGGACGAACGTATTTCGCCGTTTCATCAATGCGTTTTTTTAAATCATTTTTAAATTCTTTTTCGAGCTCCTCTCGTTGTTTGTCATTGACCGCATGCACGACGCGATCATAGTTATCAAGAGAGAATTTTGCGTCAATCGGAATTATTCCTTCTTTAGTAATTATCACTGCATCGACTGTTTCTTTATTCTTAAACTCATATTGCATTTTGTACTGTCCAGGCGCCAAAGTATTGGAAAGGATAAGCTCAAGCGACGCTTCTCCCCAGTTGCCACGCTGTTTTTGGTGTTTCAGAGTTTTTTCAAGATCGCCAAGTTTTTCGGCGATTGTTACAAATTGCCTGGTGGCTTCATTGGTTTTTGTTTGTTCGCGAGCAACGTCCAGAAGACTTTTGCTCATTTGCTGGTTTATGTCTTTCAACAATTGTTGTGAGTCTGAAAATTGACTGCGAACAGCATCCTGCATATCTCTGCGTGATTCTGTAAGTTTTATATCGAGAGCTCTTCCTAGATCGGACATCTGCTGCTGAAGTAGTGAAAAAGAACCATTTATCGCTTCTGGCGTTGTTTTTCTGCGCGAAAGAAGCATAAAAACAATTATGCCTCCGACTAAACCTCCAAGGACAATTCCTCCGATATCTTGCATTTCGATATTTTAGCACGATAAACTCACAAACAAAACACTTATAAATAAGAAGCCGCCAGCAGAAGCTTGGCTTCTTACAGGCGGCGATTCACACACTCACTACTCGGGGACCTTTTCCAAAAGGATTCCAAAGTGCGTGGATAATATCCCGATGTCTTCATCTGTCCCTTTATGGATGTTTAAGATACCATTTGGGCCTGCCGTGACCGATTTTCTGATCAAAACTATCATTTCAATAGATGCTTCGAGGGCATCGAATCCGGGAGGGGCACTCACAATTTTTACAAGCATAAATCCTTTCGTTTTGCTGATGGTGAGTCCCTAGGGCACCTTGCTTTCCAGGAACTCCTTATACGTCACATAGGTTTTTTTTCCGGCGTTTATGGCAAACACCCTTACGACATCATCTCGCATGTTTCGGCCAATGAAGGGCTTGAAAGTGAAAGGACGTTTACCGCTACCATCGCACAAGACGCAAACTGCTCCTACACCCTTGCCGTGACGAGGACCTACGCGAATCCCGGTGCCAGCGCACTTTGGGCACTCAATTATTATTTTCATTTTTTCCTTTCCAAACTTTTTACTATTTTCAGAAAAATAACATGAAAGCAGAATCGCGTCAATTTTTCTCCAAGTAATGCTTCAGCGTATAAATCCAGTCTTCGTCAACTTGTCCGCCTTTTTCTTTTTCGCGCAGAAGCCATTCCAGATACCCTCTGTCAAATGCAAGCACTTCTTCAATCCTCTTTCCACTATATTTACCAAAACCGAAAGTTCGCAGAAGGGAAGGATGCGAAGAAATTTCTATCATTTTTTCTATGACTTCGTCCTCCTGCAAATTTTCTTCCTTGAGTATTTTATTTTTTAATCGCTCAAATAATTTTTCCAATACCAGCACGTCGCCAAGCGCGTCATGAGCCGTCGCGTCAATTTCGAGATCCAACAGATAGCGCAAGTATTGAAGATTATATCTTTCGATTTTTTCTTCTTTATCTAAATGTCTAGCGACCCGTAAAGTGCAGATGAATTTCTTCGGTTCAATTCCTTCTTTTTTTATTATCATTAAGTCAAAAGGCGCGTTGTGAGCTACGACAACGGCGTCGTTATCTTCAAAAAGCTTTTTAATTATTGGAATATCGTCACTTTCTTGAAAGGATAATTTATCGGCGACCATTTTGTTGGTGATATGATGCACGGCAGACGCTTCCGGCGGGATTTTAATTCCCGGCTTGTAAAGACTCACGAATTTTTCACTTTCTGCGCCGCCTGCGGCGGGGTGTGCCTTATAAGCAAGCTGGATTAAAAAGTCCTTCTGCTCGTTTCCGGTAGTTTCCGTGTCAAAAAATATCAGCTTATGCGCTTTATTCATATTTGGCTATTTTAACACATTTTCTTAGCGGAAAACACTTTCTCGGTATAAGTTTTTATTGAACACGCATATCCGGTAGCTACCGGATTGCTATGCTCGGCTGCCCGCTTACGCAATGTTTCATAAAAACTACACCTGCGACGAGTTTTCTGCAATCTGAACATGACTTTCTACTCGCAAAACCCCTGCGAAAAGTTACGGCTCAACGATTTTTAAAAACTACACCCGTAGCTAGTTTTCTGCTATAATAAAATGGTGTTACATGAACAAATAAAAAAAGGAATAAAGGAGGCGATGATGGCAAAAGATGCCTTACAATTGAAGGCATTTAGGGCGATGTCCGCCGCTTTTACCAATGAACTTGTTGCTAGGGGCCGAAAACCCCAAGAGACGCTCACGGACGAAGAAGCGATTGCGGTGATTGGAAAGCTGGCCAAGCAGAGAAAAGATTCCATTGAACAGTTTAAAAAGGGGAACAGGGAAGATTTGGTTAAAGAAGAAGAATCCGAGCTCGTAATCCTGCAAACTTATCTTCCAAAGACGATAGATAAAGCAGAAGTAGAGAGAATCGCCCGCGCCAAGAAAGAAGAACTCGCAATTACTGATGTCACGAAAAAAGGGATGCTGATGTCTGCGCTGATGAAAGATTTAAAAGGCAAAGTCGATGGCAGCGTTGTTCGCGAGGTCGTGGACTCTCTTTTTTAGCTGCTTTTTTAACTGTAATGAAAAATAAAAAATTGAGCAAAAAATTAGTTACTCACGACGGGTCTTTTCATGTGGATGATATTTTCGCCGCTGCCACGCTTTCAATATATCTCGAGAAGATGGGTGAGAAATTTGAAATAATTCGCTCCAGAGATTCTGAAATAATAGAAAAGGGGGACTATGTTTTTGATGTGGGAGGCGTATATAATTCGGAGTTAAATAGATTTGACCATCATCAGACGGGCGGTGCAGGCGAGCGGGGAGGAATACCTTATGCCGCTTTTGGCTTAGTTTGGCGGAAATTCGGGCTAGAGGTTGCGGGGAGTATTGAAGTAGCAGACTTTATTGAACGAAAAATGGTACTGCCGATAGACGCAAATGATAATGGAATCGATATTTCTAAAAATATTTTTCCGGATGTTTTACCATACTCCTTGCAAGACATTTTTGCCACTTTTTTGCCGACGGCGCTTGAAGATCTGGAAAAAGACGGGCAATTTCTAAATGCTCTTTCGTGGGGGAGAGAAATCTTAGAGAGGGAAATAAAAAAAGCGAATGATCAAATACAAATCACCACCATTATCAGGAATTTTTATAAAAATGCAAAAGATAAAAGATTGATTGTTATCGACGCGCCGAGAGTTTCTAGGTTTGAGATTTGGGACGCCTTGCAGGAATACAAAGAACCCCTTTTTGTCGTATATGGTGATAATGCCGATTGGTCAATTGTGGCAATGCGTAAAGAAAAAAATAGTTTTGGTAACAGAAAAGATTTCCCAAAATCCTGGGCTGGATTAAAAGAAAAAGATTTGCAGGAGATAACTGGGGTAGGAGACGCCGTTTTTTGCCATAATAATTTATTTCTATCAGTCGCAAAATCAAAAGAGGGCGCGATCAAATTAGCGGAATTAGCAATATCAGAGTAAGATATGAAAACAAAAAATTCAAGGAGCCGTGGGTTCCCTGTCCTTTTGACCTCGAGGGCGAAGGTGGGAAGAATTTTTTCGTTTTCATATCTTAGCTAAATATTATGGCATTTATTGATGAAATAAAGATACACGCGGAGGCCGGCCGAGGCGGAAACGGAGTAGTACGCTGGCGCCAAGAAAAATTCGTGCCGAAAGGCGGACCGGCGGGGGGTGATGCCGGAGCCGGCGGAGATTTTTATGTGCAGGCTGTCCGTGATGTTCATTTGCTTTCAAAATACAAGGCTAAAAAAAGTTTCATTGCGGGCAGAGGAGAAGACGGTGGAGGCAAAAGTCTGCATGGGAAAAGCGGGGAAGATTTTGTCCTCCAATTGCCTATAGGTTCTATAATTACCAATCTCGCAACGGATGAGAAATGGCAGCTTATAAGAGAAGGGGAAAAAATCCTGCTTCTGCGAGGCGGGTATGGCGGATTTGGCAACGAGCATTTTAAAAGCTCGGTTAATACGACTCCGCGTGAGTCAAAAGAGGGACAGGCGGGGGAGAAAGGTGATTTCAAAGTGGAGTTAGAACTTTTTGCCGATATCGGATTGATTGGATTACCGAATGCGGGAAAATCGTCACTTTTAAATGCGCTCACTAATGCGAGAGCGCTAGTGGGGGATTATCCTTTTACTACGCTCGACCCGAATTTGGGAGATTTTTACGGCTATATTATTGCCGATATTCCCGGGATTATTGAAGGAGCGTCGGAGGGAAAAGGACTCGGAATAAAATTTTTGCGCCATATAAAACGCACTAAAATGCTCGCGCATCTAGTGTCTTTTGAGAATACCAATATGATGAAGAGTTACAAAGAGATTCGAAAAGAATTGGCAAAATATGATAAAACTCTAGGTTTAGTTGAAGATGGTTTGTCTCTAAAAGAAGAACTCGTTATTCTGACAAAAAGTGATGTCATAGAGGACTCTAAATTTATTTCAAAAGCAGTTAAAGCATTTGAAAAATTAGGTAAGAAAGTTTTCACATTGTCTCTATTCGATGATAAAATGGTGAAAAAGTTCAATGATTCGTTAGTAAAGATTTTGAAAAAGAAATAAAAAGGGCAAAAAAAACGGCGCATCCCGATACAGATCGGGATGCGCGTTTTGTGCAGACTTTTTTTAAGTCCGTATGATCTTTGCTGTATCTAGCGACACCACATATTCATAGAAAGCCTGCCAATTTTCGAGATTGTCGAGGCTGATGGCGTCTTTAGTCGAGCAGGTCCCTTCAGTTTTAGTCGAACAGGTCCCTTCAGTGAGACCGCAGCGACTAAAGATAAGCATGCGAGTGGCATAAGGGTGACGGTGTTCAGCAATTTCAGCGTTCAGCTGCCAAATGGCAATTGAATCGAGATGCAAGGCCGTATCCGGATGATTTCTAACCCACTCTTCGAATTGAATATAAGTCGGGCGTTTCTCATGGATATAAGCGATCACGGCTTCTTTTTTGAGTCCGAGGCGGTCGAGTAATATTTCGTCTAAACCCGAGCCGACGGAAGAATACCCTGTCGCGAGTTGGCCACGGGCATCGAGCAAAACCTTGCTCCAAAGTCGAGGCAAGTGAAGAATTCCGAGCGGACCAGCCACCCCCGAACTAATTAGTGGGACGAATTTCGCGGCCCGTTCTGATTTCAGCAGGGTGTGGAAAGCGTGCCAATCTCTGAGTTGGTCGAGACCGACGGCCTCTCGAAGAGAGCAGGTCTCATTAGAGAGACCGCAGGTATTTAATATTGACGTACGAATAGCATCTTCGTGTTTGTAATTAACTATTGCTCCGTTTATCTGAGCAATGGAGGATGCATCTAGCTTTATTTCTGGCTGCTTCCGTATCAATTCTTCGAATTGAGTGTAGGTAGGACGCTTTGCTTCAATGGAATCAATCAAGGCCTCTCTTTTGAGTCCAAGGCCGTCGAGTAGTATCTCGTCTAGACCCAAGCTGACGGAAGAATACCCCGGCGCGAGTCTACGCAGGGCTTCGAGTGAAACCATGCTCCAAAAGCGTGGCAGGTGGCGCACACCAAGTGGCCCAGCGACCCTCGAACTGATGAGCGGAACTATTTTATTCATAGGTTATTTTTGTTTGTCGGAACTGTGCTGTTTTTGATTTACCGGATACCAGTTGAATTGGGAATAAACGAATTCGTTTGAGATATTTCCTATTCAATAGGTCCAAAGAACTGTTCTTTGCAACTTTACCATAAATTTATTATTTTTCCACTTCTCGTTAAGACGTGCTGACTTTTCAGAAATCTATTCAAATATGATACTATATTGTTATTACTTATGGAGAAAAAATACTATCCTACTATAGGGCTGGAGATTCATGCGCAACTGAAAACAAGCACAAAAATGTTCTGTGTCTGCAAGAATGATCCCAATGAAGAGATTCCGAACGTGAATATTTGTCCGGTTTGTACCGCGCATCCGGGAGCGCTACCGGTTTTAAATAAAAAGGCGATCGAGAGTGTGATAAAGGTGGGACTGGCAGTCGGCGGCAAAATTGCCGACTTTACTGAATTTGACCGCAAGAATTATTTTTATCCGGACATTCCAAAAGGCTACCAGATTTCACAATACAAATATCCGATAGTTAAGGGAGGAGGAGTGCTTGGCTTTGAGATTACCAGGATTCATTTAGAAGAAGACACCGCGACTAATAAACATGATAGAGGTGATTACTCGCTGATAGATTTTAATCGTGCAGGCGTTCCCCTAATGGAGCTGGTCAGCGAACCTAGGACATTCTCGAGCACGGAAGAGGCCGGACCTTCTAGCGCAAATTTTGCGCGTGAATTGCAGCTTATTTTTCGTTATTTCCATGTATCGGAGGCTAATATGGAGAAAGGTGAACTCCGCGTAGAAGCAAATATTTCAATATCTCCCGATATTAAAAAATTGGGCACAAAAGTGGAAGTGAAAAATTTAAATTCATTTCGCAGTGTGGAAAGGGCAATTTTATATGAACTGGATCGAATGGAGGATCTTTACAAACATGATAAAAGAGGAGCAATAGTGCAGGAGACACGAGGCTGGGATGAAGGAAAACAAAAAACTTTTTCTCAAAGAATGAAAGAGTCGAGTCAGGACTACCGATATTTTCCAGATCCGGATTTGCCTAAACTTAAACTCCACGAAGCTTTTGATTTAGCAAAGATGAAAAAAGAATTGCCGGAGTTGCCGAGTACGCTACGCGCCAGATTTAAAAAAGATTTCGGCATCAAAGATGAAGATATAGAAATATATGTCAATGGCCCCGAGCTCGGCGCCAGATTTTCTGCGATCGCAGAAATTCTTTCCGATAAAGAAAAAATAAAAATTGCTTCAAACTTTATAACGACGGACTTTTTGGGTTTGCAGAAAATAAAAAAGGAAGCGAGGTTGCCGTCTGCGAGGAATTTCGCGGAATTGGTAAATTTATTTAGCGAGAGTAAAATTTCTTCGCGAGCAGCCAAAGATATCTTGGCAATAATTGTCCTTGAAGATGATTCTCCTCAAAAGATGGCAAAGGAGTTAGGCTTACTGCAGAGAAGCGATAAAAATGATTTAAAAGAAATAGCGCAAAAAATTATTAGGATCAATCCGAAAGTCGTTGCGGATTATAAGGGCGGCAAGGAGCAGGCGCTTCAATCTCTCGTCGGCGGGATAATGAAAGAGACAAAAGGTAGCGCTAATCCGGTAGTTGCCAAGCAAATTTTAATAGATTTGCTAAAATAATATTACAATAAAATGAATAAAGAAATTTTGATAGGAACAGTCGGGCGCCTGATAATGCGACCAAAGGGAATACTGGCTATTGATGAAAGCTTATCGACTTGCAATAAGCGCTTTACATCCCTCGGTGTGCCGACGACTTTAGAAAAAAGGAGAGAATACCGTGAACTTCTCATTACCGCGCCGGAGATCGAAAAATATATCTCCGGATATATTCTTTATGATGAAACTATCAGACAGTCTACTACAGAGGGAAAAAGCTTTGTTTCTGTTTTACAAAATAAGGGGATTGATGTCGGCATCAAAGTTGACGCCGGAACGGTGGATTTTTCAGGGCACCCGGGAGACAAGATCACTCAAGGGTTGGATGGACTAGCGGAGCGATTGAAGGAATACAAAAAATTAGGCGCAACCTTCGCTAAATGGCGCGCAATTTATAGCATCGGAGAAAATTACCCGAGCGATGCAGGTATGAAGGCAAGTGCGGAAATTTTTGCAAAGTATGCAACTTTATGTCAAGAAAATGATATTGTTCCGATTGTTGAACCGGAAGTGTTATTTGATGGAGAGCATGTCATAGAAAAATGCTACGAAGTAACTGCCCGAAATTTGGCCATTGTTTTTAATGAACTCAAATCTGCCGATGTATTCATTCCCGGAATGATTTTAAAAACGAGCATGGTTATAGAGGGAAATGATACGAAGGAAAAAAATTCTCCGGAAAAAATCGCTGAGCTCACCGTAAAATGTTTAAAAGAAAACGTTCCGGATGTAATAGGGGGCATTGTTTTTCTCTCCGGCGGGCAAAAAGATATTGATGCCGTCGTAAATTTAAATGCAATGCATAAGATGGATCCGCTGCCATGGCCCCTGACATTCTCTTATGGACGGGCAATCCAAAATCCTGCACTCGTTGCTTGGGCTCAAAATCCAGAGGATATTAGGACAGCGCAGACTCTCTTAGTAATTGCCGCCAGAAATAATAGCCTAGCTTCTATTGGAGAATATAAATAGTTCAAACATGGAAAATTCTCTTGAGAATGCGCAAACAAAACGAAAATTAAGCTTAGAAGAAAAACGCATTGTAAAGTCTTTTGAAAATATACCTTTTGAGAGATTAGTCGATAGAGCTCGTCTTATTCTTGTTTGGCGAAAATTAAAACAGGCTACTGATTTTGTATTCAACACGCCGGTGGACGATCTTCAATTAAAAAACATTAAAAGCATAATAGAAAAAGCAGGATTGTTTTTTAAATGTGAGGTCAAAGAGGGAGAATCAAGGCAAGCATGCTTTGTTGCAGATAATCAAAATGATTTAGAACTAGTCTTGAAATTGTGGTCTAGTACTACGCTTTATGACAGGGATGTGCAATTTGGAAGATTATTTGGTTTTCCGCAAACGGCAATTGAGGCTTATGATAAAAATTCAGTAGATTCTAAAGCAGGTAAGAAATCGAAATATCTTTTAACCCTGGATGAAATGGACGAGAAAGTACCAAAAGATTTAATACCTTATTGTTTGCTCATGTTGTCCAGAGCAAATTGGGAACAAGAGTTAAAAACCGTCAAGAGATGGGCAGATGAAATTAAGCTTGTAGATCCCGCACTATATAAAGCGATATCTAATCAATTATAGTATATAATAGACAAGTGAAAGACGAAATACAGAAATTTTTTA
>DATHJV010000026.1:0-5841 GCA_035489645.1 Minisyncoccota bacterium
CACTCCTGGGAGTTTGCGTTCCTGCTGCATTTGGCGCAATACCATATGAGGGAGAAACAGGGACAGCTGGTGCCGCAGGAGCGGGTGAAATAGCTGCGAAAGCTTCATTAACATCAACACTAGTCCAACCTTGAGATTGTAAATTTTTCGCAATTACTTCCCTTAGTGTCCCAACCAATAGTTGTTGTCTGACGTAACTTATCAATTCATCATTGACCATATATGAATTATAGAAAAGTTATTTTTTAAAACTTCACTTCGACGGGATTCTGGGCAGCATCATCATCTCCTAGATCAAAGAATTCTTTTTTGGAAAAATTGAACATATTTGCCAAAATGTTTGAGGGAAAAGATTCAATTTTTATGTTCAAGTCCCGGACGTTGCCATTATAGAATCTGCGTGCAGCCTGAATTTTATTTTCCGTATCCGAAAGCTCATTTTGCAAGCTCAAGAAATTTTGATTAGATTTAAGGTCCGGATATTGTTCAGATACAACAAGCAGGCGACCAAGAGCGCTAGAGAGCTCGGTTTGCGATGCAGAAAGTTTCTGCATTGTGGTAGCATCAACTTTATTTGGATCAATTTGAATCGATGTTGCTTTTGCCCGAGCTTCAACCACACGAGTAAGAGTTGATTGTTCGAAATTAGTCGAACCTTTTATTGTATTTACTAAATTCGGAATCAAATCGTATCTCCTTTTTAATTGCACCTCGATATCTGCCCACGCTTCACCGGAGCGAGTTCGCAGAGTTATAAGACCGTTATAAATCAAAACTGCCCACAAAACCAAAACTATTAAGATTGCCAAAATTATCATCATGGCTTCATTATAACAACAAGCAAGGAGTATATGCAAGTTTAATTGCATAATATCCGAGCGCCGTTGTTACATGGTAATCCATATACAACAAGCAAGGAGCATATGCAAGTTCAAAAGAAGATCTACTTTGACTTCTTGCCTTTAGCCTGCCACTCTTCGACCCACACCAAAAGTGGCGAGGCGAAGAAAAGCGAAGAATAGATGCCGAAGAAAAGGCCGATGGTTAGTATCAGGGCGAAATTCTTGGTTGTTTCTGGACCAAATAAGTAAAGCGGAACGAGAACAAATATAATTGTGAGGGTAATGTTAATAGAGCGGATAATTGTCGCGCTAGTGCTCCTGCCAACTGTTTCCGCAAATTCTGTTCTTTCCCCATCCTTTAGATTTTCCCTGATTCTGTCAAAAACAACAATTTTATCATGGACGGATAATCCTAAAATAGTCAGGAGGGCTAGGATAAAAAGAGTATCGACTTCGGCGCCGGTATAATGAGCGAACAGCGCGAAGATTCCGGTTGGAATAATTATATCGTGCAGAAGAGTGATAATCGTGATAACCCCGTATTTCCAAGATGCTACGGGCCGCGATACCTTGCGAAAAGCATAGGTGATAAAAAGAATAATTGCGAGTATGACAGTGATGATGGAGATAATCGCCTTGCGTTTGAGCTCGCTTCCGACAGACGGACCAATCGAAGTAAATCCTTTTTCCGTTGCTGGATATTTGTCGTTTAGAGATAATGATTTAAAAAGCATTTCATGTTCGCTCGCGCTTAAATCGCGAGTTTTGATGAGATAGCCCAATTCTCCTGTGGGTTGGATAAGCGCCTGATCTATGTTGAGTGTCTTAATGGTATCTTGGAGTAAAGATACTTCCGGTCGCGTTGCAGAATAAGATACTTCGAGCAAAGCTCCCCCCTTGAAATCAATGCCGAGTTTTAAACCGAAGGCAAAAATAAAAATCAAAGAAATAAGAACAAGGATAATAGAGATGGAGAGAAACATTTTTTTATATTTTATAATAAACATATTATTTATTGATTGCTTTTCATGTTTAACGCTCCCGAAAAACCGCTGCCAAAAAGAAATTGTGTAAATTTATTGCTTTTTTTAATTCCGAGGGCAAAAAGGAAGATGCGGGAAACGGTAATCGCAGAAAACATTGAAACCAAAACACCCAGACCGAAAGTCAGCGCAAATCCCTTTATTAAAGCGGTACCCAACCAGAATAAAATAATAGAAGTGATAATGCTTGAGGTGTTGGAATCTCGGACCGAAGTCCAAGCTCTCTTGAAACCGGCATGCATGCCGTCATATATATTATGCCCATTCCGGATTTCCTCTTTCATTCGCTCAAATATGAGCACATTCGCGTCGACCGCCATGCCGAGCGAGATAATAAACCCGCCAATCCCGGCTGCCGTCAACGTAACTGGCAAAATTTTGAAAATAGCCAAGAGGATGGCAGTGTAAAAGAAAAGCGCAATTACAGCAACCAGTCCGGGCAGACGATACCAAAGAATTAAGAAAAGAGCCACTAATAAGAATCCGATGATCGCCGCTTTGACTCCGGCCCGGACGGCAGACTCACCTAATGTGGCCCCAATGGTTTGAGTGGAAAGAAGAGTTACCGGTACTGGCAGAGCGCCGGAATTTAATCTACCCACTAAAAGCTTCGCTTCATTCGGAGTAAAATTACCGGAAATGACCGCTGTGCCGTCCGGAATTTCTTCACGGACGGTCGGAGTAGATATCGGCGAGCCGTCTAGGAAGATAGCCACTGTTTTGCCGACATTATCTTTAGTTATTTGCGCAAAAAGCTTTGTGCCTGTATCGTCAAATTGCAGACTTACTCTCGGTTCGCGAGTATTCTGGTCAAATTCCAGAATTGCTTTCTTCAAATATCTGCCGGTAAGCTCGGTCGAAACAAATTGGGAATTTAAATCAATTGGCGGTACAACAAGCTTGCCATCTTTATCAATAGTGGCTTTGACCGGTTTTGGTTTAGCATCCTTCGGCGCCTCAACCTTGAATTCCAAAACTGGAGTCTGCCCGATCATTGTTATTGCTTTCTTCACATCTGTCACGCCCGGCAGATCAACTAAAAGCTGCTCCCCACTCCCGGAAATAAGTCCCCCGTGTTGTACCTGTATCACAGGCTCTGACACACCAAAAACATTCATGCGTCGTTCAATCACATCGCGAAGCGCATCCATCGAATTGCCGACTTCTTCACTTGGCACAGCACTCACGTCAGCTTTATATATCAAATGAATACCTCCGGAAAGGTCCAACCCTAAACGAAAAGGAAATTTTTTAAAGAAAGCATGCTGAGTTTCAAAATTTTTATTCAATTTGGGCTCGGTTTTATAATCAAAAAAAGCCACCGCAGAGCCTAAAATAAGTATTATTAGCGCTAAAACGATTCTTTTCCTCATAAAGATAGAAGTATTCTATATATTTTTTATGGAATATGCAAATCTTCCTAGCAAAGCCTGTCAACTAAAAAGTTTAATAGAGTTATTAAAAAGAACTAATTTTTTATTTGAAAATTTCCATATTCCGAAGCAGTACCGCCTTTTTCTAAATTCGTTCCAAGAGTATAAGTAAGAGCTGTCGCTGTATAATAACGGTAACCTTGATCCGTCGGCGCATTATCACCCAAAAAATTAGGCAATCCTCCTTCCTTATTTACAGGATCAGCTGGCAAACTTTTTATATAAGTTGGGACCAGGAGGGTATAAAGACAGCTTGGAGTACCCGAGAGTCCCCAATGTGTGGCATTCCATGGACTAAACGCATAACACGGAGGATAGTAGCCAAAATCATCATAGAACAATGCCAAAGCATTTTGAACTTGTTCCAAGTCTGAGACTCTTTTCGCATCACGACCTTTAATTCGAGCAGTATTAATAGATGCTAAAACGATAGATGACAGTAGACCGATGATAGCAACAACCACCAAAAGTTCTATGAGCGTGAAGCCTTTTTTGGTTGCCAATCTATTCACAGCAATATTATACCTCATACGATAAATCTTTTGCAATATTTGGTATTAAACAGAACTGTCAAAAATGAATACCCCGTTAAACTTAAATTTAAACTATATTCAACATATGATACAATGACTTCTATAGAACATTTAATAAATTTTATAGAGTTTACCGGCTATTTTGGGTATGGCTTTTTATTTTTGATAATTTTTTTTGAGTCTTTTCCACCGACTCTTTTTTTGCCGGGAGACAGTTTGCTTTTTACCTCGGGATTTCTGGCATCGCAAGGGTATTTTGATGTGACTCTATTAATGGGAATTCTTTTTTTGGCGAGCGTGCTGGGCTATGTTTTCTCTTATGCAATGGGCGAGAAGTTTCGCGCCTTTATCCTCCGCAGCAATGACAAATATTGGTTTAAAAAGAAACATATAGAATATACGGAAGAATATTATAAGAAATACGGAACCAAAACGATCATCATCGGCAGATTCATTCCAATCGTCCGATCTTTCAGCCCGACTTTGGCGGGGACGTCCGATATGAATTATAAAAAATTTTTAAAATATACATTGATTGGGGGAATTCTATGGACCGGAGCGATGACTGGCGGTGGTTTTTATTTAGGAAAGTCAATTCCGGATGCTGAAAAATTCTTTCCTTTGATAGTGTTTATGATTATTTTTGTTTCTCTTTTACCCGCTTTTGCAGACCGTATCATCGAGAAAGTAAAGAAGGTTAAAAATAAAAAAAATATTCCACTTGGCTAAGTTCTGATTCGGTTAGAATTTGTTATAAAACATCGCAAGGACCAGGCAACCAAAGAGCCGAGAATAAACCCGCCCAAAATATCGATCGGATAGTGCACGCCGGAAGTAACACGAGCGAGACCAATCAAAAGCGCCAAGAACATAAAACCGTATCCGGCCTTTTTGTGAAAGAAAAAGATTGTTACAGCGAGCGCCATAAAAAAAGTGGCATGTCCGGATGGGAAAGTATACCCGGTCTCAGTGAAAAGAGAATGCACATTGGTCAATGCCATAGTTGGACGCGGACTTTGAATTAAAATTTTTAAAACTTTTGCAATAACCCAAGCTAATCCTCCGGAGAAAAAAACAAAACTTATTTCCTTCCATTTTTTTGCGAATTCCTCAAAAGGACTCTTGGAAGATAAAATATCGTGGTGCGCGAGAAGAAATAAAAAAACAAGCAAACCTACTAAATATGGAAAATAAACAGCGGTAAAAATAATCAGATTATCAAAAAAAGCCGATTGATGAGCTAAATTATAAAAAAAATAAAAAATTTTTTCATTCATCCGATTTGTGCTAATCTCTAGATTTCGTACGGGATTCCTCTTGAATTTTTTGCCACCGTTGATACATTATTGAGCAGCATCGCCACTGTCACCGGCCCGACTCCGCCCGGAACCGGAGAAACATAGCCGGCTACATTTTTGACCGATTCCAAATCAACATCGCCAACTATCCCGCCCTGCGATTCAGAAGTGCCCGCATCAATCAAAACCGCGCCAAGCTTGATCAGATTGCCAGTGATATATTTTCCCTTCCCAATTCCTGAAATTATGACGTCCGCTTGCCGCAAAAAGTGTTCCTTATTTTCCGTCATGCTGGTAATCGGCAGATAGGTCAGACCCCGAAGCCGCAGAAGCGCCGAAACCGGTTTGCCCACTAAATCTCCTTGCCCGAGAACGACTATGATCTTTCCTTTCAAATTAATTTTAAGCGAGTCAAGCAACGCCATACAGGCCAGCGCCGTCGGATAACCCAAATCTGATTGACTATTGTAGTTACTGTAAAATTTATCGCTCGAAAACGTGCCCAGGCAATCAACATCAAGCCGCGGATCAATACTATCCAGTATGGCTCTCTTGTCAATTGATTTTGGCAGGGGAAGCTGGATAATAATTCCGCACATATTCTCAATTTTATTTAAAATTTCAATTTCTTTTATTAAATCGTCCGTCGATATTGTCGCGGGAAAAATTGCCTGATGAAAATGAATACCTAC
>DATHJV010000027.1:0-5727 GCA_035489645.1 Minisyncoccota bacterium
GGTGATACAGGAAGTATAAATCGATTTAGTGGTCCTTCTAAGTGGACTTGGACTTGTCCCGGAACTTCCACATCCGCAAACTGTTCGGAGAATAAATCGCCAATTATTATAGAACCTTAAAAATAATGGAAAATCCTACACTTTCGAACATTTGCGAGGATTTTTTGCTATACTATAAACATGCAGATTGACGAAGAACAGTTCAAGAAATTTATTTTAGAATCAAAATTTGTTTCTAAAACGGATTTTGACCAAGCCCAAGCGGAAGCCGACGCCAAAAAACAAAAAATCGGGAATATTTTACTTTCCGCGGGCAAAATATCGGAAACCGATTTAAAGCGCACAGAGGCTTTTGTATTAGGGATACCATTTATTAGTTTGACGGATCAGAAGATTGATTTTTCTGTGCTTTCCTATATTCCGGAACCGATTGCGCGCAATTACAATATAGTCGCCTATAAGAAAAGCGATAAGGGTCTTGAGGTGGCGATGCTGGACGTTGACGACTTGCCGGTAATTGATTTTATCAGAAAGCGCTCCGGCCTTAAGATCCTGCCTCGGCTGACGGATACTGCTTCGATCAAGGCTGTGCTTGTGCAATATAGAAAAAGCCTGCAGGTTGAATTTCAAAATATTATCCAAAAAGAATCCACCACAATCGGGGGAACCTATAGCGGCGACGAAATTGATAAAGGAGAAGAAAAAACTGAAAAGGAATTAAATGTTCTGGCGGAAGATTTGCCAGTCGTAAAAATCGTTGATTCATTGATTTTTCACGCAATTCTGCAAAATGCGTCCGATATCCATATCGAACCGGGAGAGCATGAGCTCACCGTCCGCTACCGGATCGACGGCATTTTGCATGACGCGATGGTCTTGGATAAAGCCGCCGGCGCGGGAATCACCGCGCGCATCAAAGTATTGGCGAACTTGAAACTGGATGAAAAAAGATTGCCTCAAGATGGAAGATTTAAAAAAGAACAAGACGGAGAAAAAATTTCTTTTCGTGTTTCCACCTTGCCTACTTTTTTCGGAGAAAAAACAGTGATGAGAATTTTAAAAGAAAATGCGCACGGATTTTCTCTGGAGTCGCTTGGTTTCCACGGAGAAGGGCTGGAGCGAATACATTCGTCCCTCCTGCAGAAGACAGGGATGGTTCTGGCCACCGGACCAACCGGGAGCGGAAAAACGACCACGCTCTACACGATGCTTGATATTTTAAACAAACCGGAGGTTAATATTTCCACTGTGGAAGATCCGATCGAATATCAAATGCCGAGGGTTAATCAGACACAAGTCAAGCCTGAAATTGGCTTGACTTTTGCCAATGGTCTTCGCTCGCTCCTGCGCCAAGACCCGGATATAATAATGGTAGGAGAAATCAGAGATGGGGAAACAGCATCGCTAGCCATCAATGCTTCGCTCACCGGACATTTGGTTCTCTCAACTATTCATACCAACTCTGCCGCTGGTTCAATACCGAGATTGATCGATATGGGAGTTGAACCTTTTTTAATAACCGCTACGGTCAAGACAATTATCGCGCAGCGATTGGTACGCAGGCTGACCCCCAGTAAAGAAAAATATTTTTTGTCGAACGCTGAAATCAAAAATTTGGCCAAAGTGGTTGATTTAGATCGAGCCATTGGTTTTTTAAAAGCGGAAAAGATTATCGGCGGGAGTGACACCTGGGATAAAATTCCTTTTTATAAAGCTGTCAAGAGCAGCGAGTTCGCCGACGGATATTCAAATCGTATCGGAATGCACGAAGTCCTAAATGTAAGCAGCACTATAAGGGATATGATTATCAAGGGGAGTTCGCAGGATGAAATAGAAGTGCAGGCGAAAAAAGAAGGAATGATGACAATGCTTGAAGATGGAATTTTTCAAGCAGTCTTGGGAGTGACAACTTTAGAAGAAGTATTTCGAGTTGTTTCCGAATAAAGTAAATACTCTGAATTACGAAACTCTTCATCAGCGCAGCTTTTCTTCGGTACGGATTTTTCAAAAGAAGACAGACGTAAAAAATCCTTAAATTTGCTCGCCCGGAAAGTCATAACATGACTTTCCGGGCGCAAAACCCCTTCGAAAATTGCGCTTCAACGAGTTTCGTAATTCAAGGATAAATAAAAATTTGACAAATATATTTGGGGTATGCTAGAAATAAGCAAATGTACCATGAGTACGAGCCTGGGCATGTGCCTGGGAAGGAGAGTAGTATGAGTATCAAGCAGATAGCTAGGTGTTTAATGCTAAGTGACTATGGCTACTTAAGCCCAGAAACCATAGAAGCGCTGTACTTTAAAATACGAGCTGCTTTAAAAGAAAAGGGGAAAAAAAGAAAGGAGAGAATATCAAAAAAATAAAATTGTCGGCATCGCCACTTGTGTGTATGGATGGTGCAGGACAACGCTATCCACACACAAGTGAGGCAGGGTTATCCTGCGCTCACTTGTTTTCATTTTGTATGGTAAAATATATGATACCGATATATGCTTTTCTCGTACAAAGCAAAATCAAAAGAAGGTGAGATAACGGAAGACGTGTCAGAAGCCGCTGATCGCTTGACGCTAGCGCATGATCTGCGGAGCCGTGGGCTGGTTCCCATAACCATAACCGAAAAAAAAACTAAATTTACCATCAATCTCTCTTTTCTTACCGGCATATTTTTTTCGAAAGTCTCGGTTTCGGAGCAGATTATTTTGACAAAAAATTTAAGTGGAATGTTGACAGCGGGGCTTTCGCTTTTCCGGGCATTGTCTGTTTTAAAAAAGCAGACAAAAAATAAAAAACTAAATTCAATTTTAACGTCCATTTCGGACGATATAAATGGCGGAGGGACATTATCCTCGGGGCTCTCGAAATTTCCTGATGTTTTTTCAAAACTTTTCGTGTCCATGACTAAAGCGGGCGAAGAATCCGGCACTCTCTCTACTGCTCTATCGGATATAGGTCTAAATCTGGAGAAAGCGCATTCTTTAACCAAGAAAATACGCGGGGCCCTTATGTATCCCGGGATAATACTCTCCGCCATGGTGGTGATTGGAGTCTTGATGTTTGCCTTTGTGGTGCCGACACTGGCCTCCACTTTCAAGGAGCTCGGAGTCGCCTTGCCCCTTCCAACCCGGGTCCTTATTTTCTTTGGCAATTTTTTCTCTAAGAATTTAGTACTGACTTTTGTGATCATAATTGGCGCTGGCTTTGGAATCTTTTTCCTTTTCCGGGCTAAATTTATGGCAAAATATATTGATTTTGTCGTTATTCGTATTCCTATGATCGGCACTTTAGCAAAAGAATTAAATACCGCCCGCACGGCCCGCACTATCTCTTCGCTACTTACCTCCGGCGTTTCCATTACCAGAGCCGTCGAAATAACCGAAGATGTGGTGCAAAATATTTATTACAAAGAAGTCTTGAATGCTGCAAAGTCCGGGATAGAAAAAGGAGCTCCATTTTCGCAAGCTTTTGCTGCCAATACCAAACTTTATCCGGTAATGATGTCCGAAATGATACAAGTCGGAGAAGAAACTGGAAAATTGTCTGATATGTTGCTCCAAATTGCCTCGTTTTATGAGGAAAAAGTGGAAGATAAAACAAAAAATCTCTCCACTATTATTGAGCCTATTCTGATGATACTGATTGGAGCGGGGGTTGGTTTCTTTGCAATTTCCATGATTACGCCGCTTTATTCAATCTTAGGCAGTATCAATTGACATCATGACAAATCATTACAAACAAGGATTAACTGCTTTAGAAATATTGGTAGTGATTGGCGTGCTCGGCATTATTATTGCCGTTGTGCTTCCGCAGTTTTCAAAAACAAAGGAACTCCAAGTTCTTAAAAACGCAGTGGCCGATGTGCTCTCCGATATCGACAAGGCGAGGGCGCAGACTCTTTCATCCTTAAATTCTTCGGAATATGGTGTGCGTTTTGAATCCGATCGGGTTATAATCTTTATGGGCATGTCTTTTTCAAGTGGCGATTCTAGCAACGAAACGACAAGCATAACGTCACCTGCGAATATTTCAAATGTTACTTTAGGTTCCGCGAGCGGTTCTTCAGGAGATATGTATTTTAACCGTCTTTCCGGAAGTCCAAGTAAGACTGGCACGGTGACTATTTCCACGACTTCTTATTCGAAAATTATTACGATTTCCGCTACCGGCGCGTCAAGTGTAAATTAAGTCCATGAGAAAAATTTTTAAAATTAGGGGGTTCCCCGGTAGTGAGACTTGGCGAAGTATGAAGTGCCTTTTGGCAAAAGCCAAAAAATCGCCAAGCTCTACTACCGGGTTCATGACAGTCGAAGTGTTAGTGGCCGTTTCCATTATTACTGTTTCACTTTTAGCAGCCTCGGCTGTCGCCCAAAAATCTATTTATGTTTCCCGTCAGGCTTTTCATTCGACGCAAGCGGCGTTTCTCTTGGAAGAAGGAGCCGAGAATGCGCGTATTGCCCGGGATAATGCCTGGAGCAATGTGTCTTCTCTCAATGGAGCGGAGCAAATAGGCATTTTTACCAGGACGGTTGTCGCATCCGACGTGAATCGAGATAATACAACCAAAAATATAGCCGCGACCGGCACGGATGATCCGGGAACAAAATTAATTACTGTAACCTTATCCTGGATTGAAGGGGGAGTAACTATTTCTAAAACATTACAATTTTATTTATCAGATATTTTTTCATGATTAAAATTATTAAAAATGCCTTTTCGGCAATCCGCCGAAGAGGCGGAAAGAAAAATGGTTATGCCGTTTTGGAGCTTCTTTTTTACATTGCTTTTTTTGCTATTTTTTCAATTATATCCATTGATTCGATGATTGTGATGGCTAAATCGTTTAAGGAAACAGCGATTCTGACAGAGTTCGCGCAAAGCGGAGCGATAATGGAGCGAATGTCGAGAGAAACTCGGCAAGCTTACGGCATAGATTTTACAAGTACGACTAGCGATTTAAAATTGAACACCAAAGATTCTTCCGGTGTGAATAAAACTATCGAATTTAAATTTATCAGTCCAAATATTCAACTTTGGGATTCCGGTAGCAACATAGGTAATTTAAACCCCCCGAATATCGTGGTAACTGCTCTGAGTTTCACGCAAATAACCACGGGGAGCGGCAAAGCAGTCAAAATATCTTTAACAATTAGATCGAATCGCGATTCGTCGAATCGGCTTCAAGATTTTAACGATACGGTGGTGCTTCGGGGGAGTTATTGATTATGAAAAAAATACATTTTTTCCGTCCGTGGCGGATCAATCAGGAGTCAAAAAAAAATACAAGAAATAGTGGCGCAGCGATGCTGATATCCGTGATTTTTTTCCTCTTTATTTCTTTGGCGATAATTTCTGGTTTGGTCGGTCCAACTGTGCAGGAATTTAAAATAACAAACGATTTAATTAGTTCTCGCCAAAGTTTTTTTCTTTCCGAGTCAGCGGGCGAGGATGCGTATTTTCGCTTAAAGACCGCTAAAACCCTCGGATCGACCGACACTATTACTTTGGGAGGCAATTCCGCCACCGCCACGATAGCAGATTCGGGCTATAATCAAAAACTTATCACTTCTCTGGGTGATGTTTCTTCCAGGCAAAGGAAAAATGAACTTCTTTTAACCACCGGGGTGGGAATTTCTTTTAGTTACGGCATTCAGTCCGGCGTGGGCGGGTTCGTAATAGGCAACGCTGTGGTGAACGGCAATGTCTATTCAAATGGAAACATAACCGGAA
>DATHJV010000028.1:0-6089 GCA_035489645.1 Minisyncoccota bacterium
GATATCAAATGAGATTTGATTTGAACGACGGCTTTCCTCTGCTTACTACAAAAAAAGTTCCAATCAAATCTATCATCCATGAATTATTATGGTTTTTGCGGGGAGATACAAACTTAAAATATCTGGCGGACAATAATGTCCATATCTGGGACGAGTGGCCGTACAAAGCATATTTAATTAAAAAGAATCTAAATGTCCCGAAAACCGGCGGAGAAGAATGGAATGCGGGCATCAAGGAATTTATTGAAAAAATAAAAAGCGATGTTGGTTTTGCAAAGGAATATGGTAACTTGGGACCAATTTATGGGTATCAATGGCGCAGTTGGCCGGCGCCGAATGGGAAGCATATTGACCAGCTTGCAAATGTTATTGAAGAAATCAAAAAAAATCCGGACTCCCGCCGGTTGATTGTCTCAGCCTGGAACGTAGCCGACATCGATGAAATGGCGAAAGCCGGACTCCCCCCTTGCCATTGTTTCTTCCAATTTTACGTGGTGAATGGCAAGCTCTCTTGTCAGCTTTATCAGCGTTCTTGCGACACTTTTCTCGGCGTCCCATTTAATATTGCTTCGTACGCGCTGTTCACAATGATAATCGCGCAAATTTGCGGACTTTTGCCCGGAGAATTCGTCTGGACCGGCGGCGATGTGCATCTGTATTCAAATCATTTGGACCAGGCAAAACTGCAACTCACTCGCCGAAATGATATTCGTCCTCTCCCAAAAATAAAAATAAATCCAAATAAAATGAAACTGGAAGATTTCACAATAGAAGATTTTGAATTGATTAATTACAATCCGCATGAAGGCATAAAAGCGCCTATCGCCGTATAAGAAAATGATTATTTCTTTTGACATTGCATTCGGAGAAAATCGAGGGTTGGGATTCGGCAATAAATTGCCGTGGCATCTGCCCGATGATCTGAAAAAATTCAAGAAGATCACTCGCGGACATACAGTTATAATGGGACGCAAGACTTATGACTCAATAGGCAGACTTCTTCCGGAGCGAAAAAATATAATAATCACCAGGGATAAAAATTATAAAGTGGAAGGCGCGACAGTGGTTCATGGCATTGAGGAAGCAATCGAAAAATGCAAAGACGAGAAAGAAATATTTATCATCGGGGGCGGAGAAATATTGAAACTCGCTCTTCCTTACGTAAATCGAATGTATCTTACGCATGTGGAGGCCAACGTTCCCGCCGATTCATTTTTTCCCGAAATTGATTGGTCAAATTGGAAAGTAATCTCGGAAGAATTTCACCCAAAAGACGAAAAACATCCTTACAATTTCACTTGGAAGGTTTACGAAAAAATTTAAGTGAAATAAAAATATAAATTTTGGAGGGGTTTCGAGACTGGCGAGCAACGAACTCCAAGATTTTTTAAGTCAGATTGACTGTTGAAAAATCCGTACCTGAAAAATTTGATATTTTTATTTCACAATGCTTAAGGATCCTCAGCTGTCTTGAGGCGAATAAAAACGTCTTTGCCATCGGGTGATTTTTCTTTTTTATATTTACGCTTTTTATTTATCTCGATTTTCCTGATCAATTCTTTCTCTAAATCAAAACCCATCTTCTCGCACATCCCGAGAATGAATATTGTCACATCGGCAAATTCTTCCGCTACTCCCTTCTGTCCCTTGTTATATTTAGAAAATGCTTCCGAGAGCTCTTCATATGCCCGGCAAAACTCCAGCGCGACATCCGTGCTAAAACCCTTCTCTAGTTTGTTCCGCATCACTTCTTTCTGCAATTTTTTCAGATCAACCATAAAGTTATTGTTTGTCGTATTGTTCAACTTCTTTATTTATAATCACAAGTTCCACACCGGCTTTTTCAAACATTTCTTTTGATCTTTCTGACGCATGATAGTCTTTTTCCGCGACGATTCTCTTGATGCCGGCGGTGATCGCCATCTTGGCACAAGTAAAGCAATTCACCATCTTACAATACATCGTCGCGCCATCTAAGGCTATCCCAAACCGCGCGGCTTGAGCTATGGCATTCTGCTCGGCATGAGCAGTCCGGATGCAATGCTCCGATTTTGTTCCGTCTTCATTTATGACCGTATGCATATCGTGGCCAACATCATCGCAATGCGGAAGACCCGGAGGCGAGCCGACATAACCAGTGGAAATAACTCTTTTGTCGCGGACAATCACGCAGCCGCTCCTTCCCCTGTCACAAGTGGCCCTCGTCGCCACATAATCTTTCATGCCGAGAAAATATTCGTCCCAAGAGGGACGCACGCGTTTGATAATTTTTCCAATAGATTTTTTCATTTCTTTAATATACTCCGAAAAAGCGGCAAATACAAATCTTCCTTTGGATTGATTTTTAATTCTTTTTTATTAATTTTTTTAGTAAACATAACGGGCGCGCCAGTAATTATAGCGAGTGGCTGTTGTTCTTTCCCTTCTCCCATACAAAGCACAGCAACGGTCGCCAAGCTATCGGCGACATCCGTGCGGGAAAATTCAAGTCTTCTGCCAAAAATATCCTTCGTTCCGCGATAATCTCTAACTCCTTTAAACCCGGCATATCCAAGAGCCACTCCGACCACTCCGGCTCGAAGAGGGAAAACTCTGCTGTCTGTGATTAAAATTCCTAAATTCTTTATATTAAATTTTTTTTGCAGGCTTTTGCGGATTATTTCAGCAGACTTAAAGCTGTCCTTGGGTAATAGAATTATTTTCCCGTCCGCATTTGATTCATCAATACCGGCTGAAGCCATCACCATGCCGTCTTTTATCGTTAGCCAAGTAAATTTGGTGCGAATCATATAATCGCTTTCGGATTTAATAATTTTTGTGCGCATTTCCTCGTGAGAAAGAGTTTTATCTAGAGAAATAGTTCTCCCCTCCGACAAAGCGACAATTTTCGAGGTAACAACTAAAAGAGACCTTTCGGGAAGTTTTTTGACATATTTCAAAATAAATGAAACTAAATCTTCATTCTCGCTAAATATTCTGGTTTTGATTGCTTCAACTTTCATTTTTGTATCTCAACAATATGGTACCTTTTGTATTAAGTCTTTTTATGGATTGAAGAGAAAATTTGTATTTTTGAAATAAAGCGCCGGAGAACATGGGAACACCCGTCGTAAAAACATAGGGCTCAATCGTGAGGAACAATTCATCCAGCATTTTGTTCCTAAGACAGAAATCATATACTTGGCCGCCGCCCAAGATAGCTACTTTTTTGTATTTTTTCCTTTCTATAAATTTCTTTAAATCAGTTTTTTGGGGATTGACAAAAATAACTGCACTCGCTCTTTTTTCATGATTCGCTTTGGAACTTAGAACTATTGAGTTTCTCCATTTAAGATGATTTTTGGAAACCTTATATGTGTTATGCCCTACCACAACTGCATTCATTTTTGCCAGTGATTTTTGGAAAAAATTCCAATCTTCATTACTCGTCCAATCTGGGGAAATTAAACTGCCTTTTGATATTCGTCCGTCGATACTCGAGGCGACATAAGCAATATATTTAATTTTTGACGATTTCTTCTTTTTCATTTCCATATTTCCTCAAAATATGAATTCCTAGATAGGAAAAGGGAGTATAAAGAAACCCCATGAAAACTTTGTAAATCCACCACGCGATAATCATGAGAAACATGTCGTACCAAGAGTATCGACCGCTGCCCACAAAGGCGATCAGAATAAAAATTGCGCTATCAAAAAATTGAGACCATACATTAGAAAGATTGGAGCGAAGCCAAAACTGCTTTTCCCCGATTTTCTTTTTCAAAAAAAAGAAGGAAAGGACGTCTTGGTATTCTGCGATAATAAAAGCCGCAATTGAAGCAATGGAAAAACGAGCGGAAATTCCGAAAATAGTGTTGAAGGAATCATGCGCCCACATGCTATTTCGGGACCAAGGAGCGAGGACGGCGATAAAAGAATAGCCGAGAAAAATTAAAATGCTTATGATGCCGCAGAAAACGAAATTGTTCGCCATTTTTTTGCCGTAAACTTCTCCAATCACGTCAGTCATAATGAAAACAATCGGAAAAGAAAAAACTGCCACAGAAAGGTGCGTGCCAAAAAGAAATGGCATAGTTTTTACTCCGAGCGTATTGGCAGCAAAAAGAGAGCTAATGTATAGTGCCAAGCAAATAAGAATTTTTCTATAGTCCCTTTCAGTCAGTGATTGCATGATTTTAGGTTTTAGCTTTTAGCGTATAAGTTGTAGTATTCACAATTCCCTACAGGCTATCACCTATCAGCTATTACTTCACTTCAATTCCTTACAGGAACAGTAGTCGCAAATATTTTTCTGCTGAAAAATTTTGCGACCCCGACTCGCATTGCTATGCTCCGTCTCTAAAAGTTCCATGTATTCACTTTTAGCCTTTTGGATATTTTGTTTCGACATACACACAAAATATCTCAAAGGCTCCACCCTTGTGAATTATTTCACTTCGATGCCCATACTCCGTGCGCTTCCTTCAATGATGCGGATAGCGCCCTCATCGTCCTTCGCATTTAAGTCGGACATTTTCTTTTTAGCGATCTCGAGCGCTTGCGCCCTTGTTATTTTTCCGACTTTGGTCGCAACATTTTTACCCGAACCCTTGGGTACTCCCGCCATTTTTAAAATAAGTCCGGAAACAGGAGGCGTTTTTACGCTGAAATCATAACTTCGGTCTTCGTAGATTGTAATTTTAACGCCAACCTTGTCTCCCGCCATTTTAGCTGTCCTCCCATTGAATTTAGTAATAAAATCTCCGATATTGATACCCGCTTGGCCGAGCGCCGGACCAAGTTTTCCTGAAGGAGTCGCCTTACCTGCATCAATTTGCAATTTTATTTTTTTGGTGATTTTCTTTGCCATGACTGATTTATAAGGAGCGAAGCGACTATATAAATAGTCACCCTGTTAAATGCCATACAGCATATATCTCCTTTGTTTATTATAATATAATTAATTTCATACTACACTTATCTTTTCTGTATGGCAAATTTTGTTTTACAAAATTTATTTAACAAGGTTAAGAAAAATATATTCACTTCGTTCATTATTTTTCTAAATCTTCTTAACTTGCAAGAAATCCAGCTCGACTGGTGTCTCGCGCCCAAACATTGAAACCAAAACTTTCACTTTCCCGCGTTCCTCATCAACAAAATTTACTTTTCCTTCGAGATCTTTAAACGGACCGTCAATTATCAAAATACTCTCGCCGATAACCATGTCAATGTTGTGTCTGGTCGTGCCCGCATCCATTTTCTTAAAAAGATAATCCACTTCTTCTTTTTTGAGGGGCACGGGATTTACTCCCGCGCCAACAAAGCCGGTGACACGCGGAGTATTGCGTACAACATACCAGGAATCATCCGTCACAATCATATCTACCAAGACATAACCGGGGTAAATTTTTTCTTCCACTTCTACCCTTTTTCCAGCTTTTATTTTGATTTTCTTTTCAATCGGAACAATGACATTAAAAATTTTATCGTGCATGCCGAGAGAATCAATTCGCTGACGCAAATTGCGCAAAACCACATTTTCATATCCGGCATAGGTATGGATGGCGTACCAATTTCTAACTCCTTGTTCCTCTTGTTTAGGCATGAATTAAGTTCTTAAACTTTTTATATTAAAAAATTGTAAAGTGTTTTCTTAATAACTTTATGAATTTGATGACTTTTAACTACCTATGATTTTCTCTAAACCCTTTGAAAAAATAAAGTCAAAAATACCTAAATAATACGCAACTACAACGGACAAAATTATGACAATCAATGTATAGAAAAGAGTCTGGCTCCTCTTGGGCCATATCACATGTTTTAACTCTGTCTTCGTCTCTTTAAAATATTCAATAATTTTTGACATCCGTACTAAAATCTTACACCTTTTAAAAAAGCCCCTCGGAGGGCTGCATCAATATTATTCTTTTTCCCAAAAATAGTCAACCTGACATATATCCAGCCCCCTCACACCACAAAATTCTTCTTGACGATGCCTCCCTTGGCTGTGATTGCTGCAGTTGTGAGCACCTCGGTATAGGTGCCGTCTGCATTCTTCTTGTCGATAGTGAAAACATATTTGTTGTCCGCAAGCAGGCAGAAGTATC
>DATHJV010000029.1:0-4205 GCA_035489645.1 Minisyncoccota bacterium
GATACTTCTGCCTGCTTGCGGACAACAAATATGTTTTCACTATCGACAAGAAGAATGCAGACGGCACCTATACCGAGGTGCTCACAACTGCAGCAATCACAGCCAAGGGAGGCATCGTCAAGAAGAATTTTGTGGTGTGAGTGAGACGGGAAGAGGGGGAAGTAATACTTTGATAGTTGTTTGGAATAGATATATAATTGGCGCAGATAGTTCAAATTTATTTGTCTTATGAAATGAAAAATTCACCAAAAAAACAAAAACAGAAAAAAAAGAAAATAGTCATGGTGAGCGGCGGATTTGATCCGGTGCATATCGGGCATGTGCGGATGTTTAATGAAGCGAAAAAGCTGGGGGATGAACTGGTAGTGGTCGTCAACAATGATAATTGGCTACGATTAAAGAAAGGATATGTTTTTATGCCGGAAGGGGAGAGAAAAGAAATCATCGAGGCGTTTGAGGCCGTTGATAGGGTAATATTAAGCAGTCACGAGAGGAATACAAAAGATATAAGTATTTGCAGGGATTTGCTCACTCTTCGTCCGCATATTTTTGCCAAAGGCGGAGATCGTCATAGTGGCAACATTCCGACTCCGGAAGTTTCTGTTTGCGAAGAAATAGGCTGCGCTATAGTAAATGATATTGGTTTTGGCGGCAAGGTTCAAAGCTCGTCCGACTTAGTTAAAAAAGCGCGCGACGCCAAAAAGGGGTCAGGATCCAGACCCAAAAGCGTCGGGAATGCAAAATAGAAAGAAATTGCCTCGCGGCGATCCGCCGAAGAGGCGGAATAAAACTTGTCCTGTACTAAATTTTTGAATATGGGATATAATTATGATAATTAATATATAAAATTTATACCGAGATGAAACCTCTAAGTCAAATGTTGAGTAAGGAAATTAGTCAAATCAAAATGATTGTTTTTGATGTTGACGGAGTGCTGGTTCCTCGGGGGACAAAAATAAAGCAAGTCGGAAATACCACAACTCTGCAGACGAAAGTAATTAATGAAAAACAGATAGAACAAATTAGAGAACTGAACAAGCAGGGGTTTTTAATAAACATCAGTTCCGGAAGAGGACTTTATATGCTGCAGGAGATGTTTCGAGATATTTTGCCTTTTGTCAGCCTTACTTTTGAGAACGGCAGTGCCACTTGGTACAGGGGAAAAATCTATCAGCATATCAACAGCTTTGAATATATGAAGAATGTGTTCCCTAAGCTAAAAAAAGTTACCAACAATAACAAAAATGTAAAAGGATTTGAACCGAAAGAATTTATAATCACTATTCATTGCACAAGGAAAATCCCAGAGATTGAACGAGTAGTAAAAGAAGAAGGAGGTCTCTACACCATTTGGAATGGCGAGGCGTATGATATCGGTGTAAAAAAAGATCAGACAAAAGCCCTTGGATTGAGACATGTAATAAAAATTTTCAAATTAAGGAAAGAAAATGTCATGGCTATCGGGGACAATTACAATGATGCAGAAATGCTCGCGGAGAGTGTAATGCCCATTTCAGCCGATAAAAGCAGGGTGAACGGCAAATTCTATGTTCCTTTATTAGGGAAGTTTCTTCCCGCCGACCAATTAATGCAGAAGATTTTAGAACTTAAAAGGAGATACTAATCAATAATAGTAAAAGATTGCTTAATTATATCGGTATGCAATAATATCCTTAAGTATGAAGACATTGACCGTGGAGCGACCCTGGGGAAAATTTGAGCAATTCACGCAGAACGAAATGACAACGGTGAAGATTATTTCTATTAATCGGAACAGTTCACTTTCCCTTCAATATCATAATAATCGGGAAGAATTTTGGCGGATTCTTTCCGGACATCCAGAAATAACTATCGGCGAAAATACAGTAGGAGCACAACCCGGCGATGAATTTAATGTAAAAAAATTGGAAAAGCATCGAATCGCCACAAAAAACGATGCCGTACAGATTTTAGAAATTGCCTTCGGTGATTTTGCGGAAAATGATATAATAAGAATAGAAGACAAATATGGCCGCGCCTAAAAAGGAAAGAAAAATTAAGTCTCGACGCCTAAACGGGTCGGGATCCCGGCTAAAAACAACGGGAAAAGCAAAAATTGCCGTCAAACGGAAAACGGTAAAAAGAGTCGCGGTAAAAAGGAAAATTTCTCTTCTGGACCTAAAGAGATCAACGAAAAATCCCATTATTGAACCGACTGAAAAAAGTTACTGGGAGTCGAAAGCGACGTTTAATCCAACGGCATTTTTTCATGATGGGGAAGTGCACATTATTTACCGGGCAATTGGGGACTCTGATATTTCTGTTTTAGGATATGCCAAAAGTGAGGACGGACATAGCATAGTTCCGTACTCCAAGGAATTAGCATATTATTACCACAACAAGCCATCTTTTAAGAAGTCGGACAAAAAAAATGCTTCGAGAATCTTTTATAGTTCCGGCGGCGGGTGGGGAGGCGGGTGTGAAGATCCACGGCTGACGCTAATAGAAGATAATGTATACATGCTCTATACCTCTTTCGATGGCTGGGGATCTGTGCGAATGGCGATGACCTCGATTAGCCTGGATGATTTTATAAGGAGAAGTTGGGATTGGAAAGAACCGGTTCTAATTTCTCCTCCTCATCAAATACATAAAAATTGGGTACTTTTTCCGGAAAAGATAAAAGGGAGATATGCGATTCTGCATAGCATCTCCCCTAAAATAATGATTGATTATTTTGACGGCTTAGATGAGCTGGATGGCGATAATTATATATACAGTGTGCACCAGGGAAGCCGTTTGTGGGAGTATCGGGATAAATTTATACGGGGTGTCGGGCCTTCTCCCTTGAAAACAAAATATGGTTGGCTGGTTTTATACCATAAAATGGAGAAACACGATTCTCACCGATATAAACTCTGGGCGATGATTTTGGATGCAAAGGATCCGACTAAAATTCTATATAATTCGCTTCGGCCGATTCTGGAACCGGATCTCTGGTATGAGAATGAGGGATATAAAGGAGGGGTGGTATATTCTTGCGGAGCGGTCATTAAGGACGGACAATTATTTGTGTATTATGGAGGCGCAGACAAAGTTTCCTGTGTCGCTACAGCGAACCTGGACGCTTTTTTGAGTGAACTAGTGCATCGGAAGAGTGGAGCCTTAAAAAGTAGAAAAATTAAAACATAAGATTTATGTTTGTTGCACGAAGATCACTAAATAATCCAATTCTCATTCCCGATAAAAATCATTATTGGGAGGCATATGCATCTTTTAATATGTGTGTCATTAAAGTCGGCACTTTATTTTACGGCGTCTATCGCGCTATTTCGGCAGTGGATCGTATGCGCACGCCGCAACAATTTTCGATCATTGGCATTGGAAAGTCGAAAGACGGGATTAATTTTAAGGAACGTCTCCCTTTTATCATTCCGCAGGAGGAATGGGAAAAGTATGGCTGCGAAGATCCGCGAATTACCTTTTTTGAAGGAAATTACTATATTTTTTATACAGCGCTTTCCAAGTATCCATTTGAGGGGAGCGGAATCAAAGTCGCAGTTGCTGTCTCGAAGGACTTGGTAAAAATTAAAGAACGGCACTTAGTGACGCCCTTTAATGCCAAGGCGATGACTCTTTTTCCGGAGCGGATAAATGGTAAAATCACGGTGATTCTCGCTGTTAATACGGATACACCACCCTCTAAAATTGCGATAGCGCAGGTTGAGAAGATAGAAGAATTATGGAACCCAAAATTTTGGGAGGGGTGGTATAAGAATATTGATAAAAATGTCATTGATTTAAAAAGGACTCCCTATGACCACATTGAGGTTGGCGCCCCGCCCATCAAGACTCCATATGGCTATCTCTTGGTCTATTCGCATATTCAAAATTATTTTGGAGGTAGCAATCTTGACCGCGTATTCGGCATTGAGGCGGTTTTTTTGGATTTTGAGAATCCGCTTAAAATTATCGGACGTACGCGAGGCCCCATAGTCGCTCCCCGGGAATCGTATGAGCTTTTAGGGTATGTTCCGGATGTGGTATTTCCGACGGGCGCGATTATAAAAAAAGACACCCTTTTTATATATTACGGGGCATCCGATATGACGGTTTGCGTCGCCTATGTGAACTTTGATGACCTCTCGGGAACGATGCGGGAAGAAACAAGTTCCAGGTGGAATTTCAAACGCTCGCAGAAGAACCCTATCATCACTCCGAACAAA
>DATHJV010000030.1:0-2381 GCA_035489645.1 Minisyncoccota bacterium
AAATGATTGCGCCCGCTTTAATACCGGTATTGGCGCCGATTTTTGTAATATTAATTTTTGGAATAGATAAGGGGTTAGTGGTCCTCGGAGGGCTTCTCGTCGGCTCTATCATCACCGGACTTTTCGTGGCAATTTCTATGACTTCCGGCGGGGGCGCCTGGGATAACGCTAAGAAATATATTGAGCAAGGCCACTACGGCGGTAAAGGCAGTGATGCTCATAAAGCCGCGGTTACCGGTGATACGGTCGGCGACCCGTATAAAGACACCGCCGGCCCGGCTATCAATCCGATGATAAAAATCCTAAATATCGTTGCCTTGCTTTTGGTTGCTTTTCTGATATAATTCCCGTGCAGATTGGATTATCAGCCTAAAAAAATAAAAAACTATGAAAAAATATATAAGTTCGTTGATCGCAATGTTGATTATTTTCGCTATGGCTGTCAGTTTGGACGGAGTCATTGCGAGTGCGGAAGATAGCGGAAACGCAAATTCAAACACCGCCATTGTTGACGCTAACGGCAGTTCCGTGACCAAGTCACAGAGAGAGGCGGCGAAACAAAAATTGGCAGTTCTCAAGGAGCAGATTAAAAAAGAAAAGAATGACGTTCAGGTAAAAATTAAGATGGTAAGAGTAGCTGGGCGAGAAAACGCGCTAGCGAGGTTGGACGCGGCAGTGCTGCGAATAACTAATCTCAAAGTCAAGGTTGTCGCAGAGATAGCCAAGTTGGAGGCAAAAGGAGTAGACGTTTCGAGCGCTAAAAATTCTGTGGCAACTGCGGAAACAAAATTAACCGCAGCTAATGAAAAAATTGCGGAAATTAATACGCTTCTATCGGCCTCAATCAATGAATTAGTAAAGGGAGATAAAACAAAATTGAGAACTCTCGGCCAGGATACGGAGACCCTGATAAAAGACGCGCATCTCGCGCTTATTGACGCAATCAAGTCGCTCAAAGAAGGATTGAAGGCAAAAGTGGACGCGGAAAATGGAAACGGTGGTATTTAATTGATAAATTATTAGATTAGTTTAATTTTGGCCCATCAATGGGGGGAAACTATGGAACCAGAAACAAAATCAAATGGATCGCTCGTAGGACTAGTCGTAATCGTTATTATTCTTGTTGTTGGAGTTATATATATATGGATGTCAAACAAAAAGACTATAGAACAACCGGTCACTCCTCTAACAAATACGAATACTGTTACGAACCAGGACTCTTCTGACTTAAACGCACTAGAGCAAGATTCAAATGCGACTGATGCCAATACAGGCGTTGATTATAATGCCATAAACTAAATAAAATAAAACTGCCGTGCTGGTTCAAGTCGGCGCCTTTTTTTGGGTAAAAATAAATATATAGACTGAAAACTGATGAATCCCGTTAGAAGCCGCGATTGCAATTTAAGTACAAAAAGAATATGAAATTAAACGTTTAAAAATTATGAGAATAAAATATCAGACACGCGAGTTGATCGCGATCTGCTTCTAATATGAAAATAAAAGTCGCTAAACTGGGTAAGAGCGAAGTGGAAATTGAAGGAGAACTACCGGCAGATAATTTCGAATCTTATTTCGCGGCTGCATTAAAAAAAATCGGTGAAGATTTTGAGTTGGACGGATTCCGGAGGGGTAAGGTGCCGGAGAGCGTGCTCGCTTCTAAAGTTCCGGAAATTCGTATCCTGGAAGAAATGGCAAATCTCGCATTAAATGATTACTATCCAAAGATTCTTTCTGGAAAAATACAAAGCGAAAAAATTGACGCAATCGGCAGGCCGGAAATTTCTATCACAAAATTGGCTCGTAAAAATCCCCTTGGATTTAAGATCAAAACGGCAATATTGCCAAAAATCAAGCTCCCCGACTATAAAGACATCGCTAAAAAAATAACTTCAAAAATTACTGACGCAGAGAAAAATATCACTGTAACTGAAAAAGATTTAGAAGATACGATTTTGGATATAAGAAAATCTCGAGCGCCAAAAAAACACGTGGCGGAGGGAGAACTTCATGTGCATAAGGAAGGAGAAGAACATAAGGATGATAAAAAGCCAGTTATCGAGGAATTACCGGAATTTAATGATGAGTTCGTGAGAGCCCTCGGACCCTTCACCGACATTACTGACTTTAAAACTAAATTAAAAGAGAATATAAAATTAGAAAAACAAAATCAGGCGAAAGAAAAAACCAGATTAAAAATCATCGAGAAAATAATTGATGCGAGTGAAATTGAATTGCCTGAAATTTTAATTGAAGCGGAGTTGGATAAAATTTTATACCGAATGGAGTCCGACGTCACCCAGATGGGGCTTAAGTTTGAAGATTATTTAAAGCATTTGAATAAAAAAGCGGAGGACTTGCGAATAGAATTTAGAGGCGAC
>DATHJV010000031.1:0-14183 GCA_035489645.1 Minisyncoccota bacterium
GCTGAGACTTCTTCGCAAAAAAAACGGATATTCTTACACCATTATCGGCGTCGGCGGAGTTTCAACTCCTTCCGATTTTTTTGAATATCGAGACGCAGGCGCGGATATTGTGATGTCTGCGACGGGTGCCATGTGGAATCCATATCTGGCAAGAGAAATTAAATCCCGACTTTGAGGGAGTCGTGGATTCTCGACTAACGACTCCAGAGAGGTTAAGATAAATAATATGAAAGTTCCATCAGGAGAAATTTTTAATGAAAATGACATTGAATTATTAAAGCTGATGGCGAAGTATGGTTTTGTGAGCTGGAGCGAAAAACCATTCAAGCTAAAGTCTGGAATTATGTCTCATGTTTACGTTTTTGGAAGAGAAGATTTAACAGATCATCCAGAACTTCTAGTTGCAGTCGGCAGGAAAATTTCAGAGAGAGTTCATAAAATGATGAAAGCAGCGAATGATAAGAGACAACCATGCCTGATCGGCATTCCTATTGCCGGTATTCCTCTAGCCACAGCTGCGGCGCTTTTTGACGCTATTAATTCTAAAAATCCCTCACAGTCTATTTGTTACAGAATAATGCGACAAAAATTAAAAGCTCACGGCGCTCACCACAACTGGATTGACGGCCGACCAGATTTTGAAAAGCATAGATATATTGGGATAGATAACGTGATTACCGACGGAGGATCAAAAATTGAAGCGGCAGAAAATTTTGAAAATGATGGATATCCCGCAAAAGACTTAGATCAAATAATTTTTATTGACAGGGAACAAGGTGGACCGCAGTTGCTTGTAGAAAAAGGATTTAAAAAGCCGGAAATAATATTTAAGCTGCTTGACATCACTTTCGTTTATAAAGAGCTCGGCCTATGGTCTCCCGAATCAATAAAAAAAGTTGAAGATGAAATAGCGGCTCATCAATTTGGCCAAAATGATCATCGATAAATACAATCAAAGAGCCAGGAAAATTAATTCGCTTCTTTGCGTTGGGCTAGATACGGATTTTGACAAAATTCCGGACAAATTTTTGATTCATGAATTTCCGCAGTTTGAATTCAACAAATGGATTATCGAAGAGACGCATGAATATGCGGCGGCCATTAAAATAAACAGCGCTTTTTATGAAGCGCGCGGAGACCTTGGGATAAAGGAACTGAAGGAAACCATGGAATATTTGCGCGTTTATTATCCGGATATTTTCACAATACTTGATGCCAAGAGGGCAGATATAGGAAATACTAATAATGGATATGTAACTGCGATTTTTGATTGGCTGGGTTTTGACGCAGTTACCCTGCATCCCTATTTGGGAAGTGAAGCTCTCCAGCCTTTTTTAGAAAGAAAGGACAAAGCTTCAATAATTCTATGCAGGACTTCTAATCCAGGAGCGGGAGAGTTTCAGGATTTAGAAATTGATGGACCCGCTTCCGCGCAAGGCTCTGGCGAGGCGAAGAAAAAATTATGGCAAATTGTCGCAGAAAAAGTTTCCAAAGATTGGAATAAAAATAAAAATTGTATGCTCGTCGTGGGAGCAACTTATCCGCAAGAGATGAAAAAAATTCGCCTTGTTGCCCCCGATATGACTTTTCTTGTCCCGGGCATAGGCGCGCAAGGGGGCGATTTGAAAGCAACTTTGAGAGCAGGCGTGAATAGCCAAGGTCTCGGTCTCATTATCAATTCCTCTCGAGGCATCATTTTCTCCGATAATCCAAAAGAGGAAGCGAAGAAACTTTGTGAAGAAATAAGGAAACTAAAGGATAGTTTTTAAGTTGACAACATTTTTTAATCTGATAGTATCTAGGGAACTGCACTTTTGGCAGTTTTTGTTTTAATTTATCAAATTATTAACTAATAAAATCGTTAGTAACTAGGCCTCAGCAACTGGCTCCTGTATGTTGAGTTTTAGTTATTAACACCAACCCCGCGGAGCGGGGCAAGTAAAAATATGACCGAAGAATTTAAAAGAGACAGGCCACACGTGAATGTCGGCACCATTGGCCACGTCGACCATGGCAAGACCACTTTGACGGCTGCAATCTTGCATGTGCTAAACATGGCTGGAAAACAAGTCCGGCTCCGAGGGGTTGATCAGATTGACAATGCTCCAGAAGAGCGAGCTCGCGGAATCACTATTAATATTTCACACAACGAGTATTCAACCGATGCCCGTCACTACGCGCACATCGATGCCCCAGGCCACGCGGACTATATTAAAAACATGATTACCGGCGCGGCGCAAATGGACGGCGCGATCCTGGTGGTCGCGGCGACTGATGGCGCCATGCCGCAGACTCGTGAACATGTTCTTCTTGCGAAGCAAGTTGGCGTGCCGAAAATAATTGTTTTCTTGAACAAATGTGACATGGTGGATGACAAAGAAATGATTGATTTAGTGGAGGAAGAAATCCGCGAACTTTTGACCAAGCAGGGATTCGACGGAAAAAGCGCTCCGGTTATTCGCGGAAGTGCTCTCAAGGCTCTCGAATCGAAGTCGGTTGACGATGAATGGGCGAAGAAAGTGCTTGAACTCACGGACGCTCTTGATACTTATATTCCAATTCCTGTGCGAGATATTTCTAAGCCCTTCCTGATGCCGGTGGAAGACATATTCTCCATTGAGGGCCGTGGTACAGTAGTAACCGGTAAAATTGAAAGAGGCAAGGTGAAAGTCGATGAAGAAGTAGAAATTGTCGGAATTAAGCCTACCCAAAAGTCGGTGGTTACGGGTATTGAAATGTTTAATAAGAGTTTAAAGGAAGGCATGGCCGGAGATAATGCCGGGGTACTTCTCCGGGGCTTAAAGAAAGAAGACATTACCCGCGGGCAAGTTCTCTCTAAGCCGGGCACTACTACTCCGCATGATAGTTTTACCGCGGAAATATATGTCTTGAAGAAAGAAGAAGGCGGACGCCACACTCCATTCTTTAAAGGTTATAAACCTCAATTCTATATCCGAACGACCGATGTGACCGGCGATGTGACTTTGGCTGAAGGAACCGAGATGGTTATGCCCGGAGACACTGTAAAAATCACTGTTAAATTGGTTACTCCAGTTGCTTTGGAAGAATCACAGAGATTTGCCATTCGCGAGGGAGGTAAGACTGTAGGAGCCGGGGTGGTTACAAAAATTCTCGCTTAATAAATCTTAATCGGTTCAATGACAGCAACAGAGACAAAAACAAAAAAGCCGAAATCCACCGCTTTGGCAGAGAAAGCGGAAAAAACCGCTGAAGTGAAAGTTATCAAAAAACCGAGGGCAGTAAAAATACCAAAAGTCTCTATAAAAAAAGATAAATCCACCAGGCGTTCGGGCGAAGAAGATGGCAAGGTGGTGCTGCGCATCCGTGTGCGGGCGTATGAAAGTAAAATTCTCGACAGCTCGGTCAAGCAGATTATGGATACTGCGGTCCGACACGATGCAATAATCAAGGGACCTGTGCCTCTGCCGACCGAGATAAAAAAATATACAGTCAATCGTTCTCCTTTTATCTACAAAAATACTCGCGAACAATTCGAAATCCGCGTACATAAAAGGCTGATCGATATTGTAAATCCGAATGCTAAGACTATCGAAGCCCTGACTAATTTATCGCTTCCTTCCGGGGTGGATATTGACGTAAAAATGCTCTAAGCTCTAATAATATGAAATTCATGTTAGCCACAAAAGAAAATATGACGCAGTATTTTACCGCAGATGGTGTTGTTATTCCTGTAACAATACTTTCGGTCCCTCCGGTGACGGTGAAGCGGATTTTTTCTGCGGAAAAAGACGGATATAATTCTGTCCAAGTAGGTTTCTCAATAAAAAAAAATAAAATTCTCAGAGAATTTAGACTTAAACCTAGTGATAAGATAGACGTTAAAGAGGGAGCCAGTGTTGATGTTTCAGTTTTTACTCCTGGCGATCTTCTCCAAATTTCGAGTGTCTCTAAAGGTAAAGGCTTTCAGGGCGTGGTCAAGCGTCATAGATTCGCCGGCGGTCCACGCACTCACGGACAGAAGCATTCGGAGCGAGAAGCAGGAAGTATTGGAGGAGGACTCCGAACGCATGTCCCTAAAGGAATGAGAATGCCGGGGCGAATGGGCGGGGATCGTATTACTCAAAAGAATTTGAAAGTTGTTTCTATCGATAAAGAAAATAATATTATGCTAGTCAAAGGAGCGATAGCGGGCAAGCGCGGAAGTTTAGTTGAAATAGTCAGCCGATAAAATAGTCTGATGGTTCTATAATTTTCAGTAACGTTTGTTTGCGTTATTGTACGGATGTTATATACTTTGAGTATATTTGGCTTAATAAAAAATGTCGATATTATCAATTTAGAGTATATAAAAATTATTACCGTGAATTTTGATAAATTAAATACCAATAAAGCAGAAAAGCAAAGCGGCGCAAAAAAATGGTTGAAAAAAAATGCTGCAATTGCAGGTGTTGTAGGTCTTGGTTATTTGGGATCCATGGGTAATTCACAGGCTCAAGAACAACAAGCATCTCCGGAAGGCAATAAGGCTAAAATTACAAATGTTGAAGCAGTCAAGGTAGGAAAAGAAAATATAAACACCAATGAAACTCAACTGGTTAAGTTTGTTGTTGATGGCAAGAAAGAATTAAAAAAAGTGCTTTTAGATTCATCAGGAAACACTGAGTTGTACAAAGGATTTATAAATGAGGCTGGTAAATTTTATGCTGAAGCTGTTACTATCGAGGGTGTTGATGCTCATGCTCTAGCTACACAAGCAAAAGAATTCAAAAAAAATCTTGAGATTTTCAGTGAACATATACGACCTAATTTATCTAGATTGTCGGAGCAAGTTAAAAATTTTGAGTCAAATATAGCAAAAGATGATAGAAAAAGGGGTGGTACGATTCAGGATCAACAAATCCAAGAGGTTTTGGAAGGAAATAGATTAGTTTATGAAATAAACTTACGAAACAATAAAAAGTCTTTAGAATCTTGGTTAAATAAAGCACAAGAGTTAAGTGTTAAAATGGATAACCTAATCAAACTTGATTCTAAAAAATAAAAATAAAATTATTTTATGAAACAAACAATAGAACAAAATAAAAATAATCAGAACGATATCGAAAAAGATAAAGTCCCAGCGGAATCTATAACAAGCAAGGGTGAAGAACGTTATGAAAAACTTTCGCATTCTTTAAGTAATGCAAAGACTAAAGTTGGCTCTTGGTTTAAGTCTGGTTTCGATAAAATGGGTCGTTTATTAAAAGGGGGCGCGGTGGCTGCATTATCTACACCGGAAGCTGCTGCAGCTGGCGCAAAATTTGTTACTCAAAAAACCACAGAAGGTGGTCAATTTGTTGCCAATAAAGTCGAGCAGGGAGTCGATTTTATTGATATGAAAGCTGATCAATTGGATGAATGGGTAGAAAAAACTTACGAATCAGCTTCTCAATTTACCAATGAAAAAGTACGGGCAACAAAAGAATTTATTTCTCAAAAGGCGGAGAAGGTAAAAGATTTTGCAATTGATAAAGTAGAACTTGCTCAAGCAGTGGCAAGCTTGCTACAAGAAAAAACAGCGAAAAAATTGAATTCTGTAAAAGAAGGAGTGGCCGGCAGATGGGGGAGGCTTGTGGAATTTGGCAGAAATTCAATTGCCGCCGCGGAGTTAAAAAGACAAGAAGTCAAGAAGGCATATCAGCAGCAAATGAATTCCATGAAAATGGCTATCCTGGAACGCCAGGCAGTAATACAGCAAGAAAAATTAGAAAAGATAAAAGCAAAAATAGCTCAACTGCAACAAGTCGAAAGTTTCGAAGCTAATGCAATGACTGCTTAAAATATATGACCATACAAGAATTAAAAGATTTTTTTAGTAAAAGTGATTTTTCAGAAATATCTAAGTCAAAAATAATGTCTATACTCGACGGAAAAGAAAAATTGGGAAATGGAATTTTTTCACAAATTAAGGCTGTAATGCAGGAAGAATTAGATAGTGATTTTAATGATGCAGGTATAGGTGTTTCGAGCAATCCGGAAGCTCAAGCAGCCAAAAAAGATTATGATGAAAAATTGGAAAAAATTGGGTCAGAGTTGGATGAAGATATGAATTTCCTCGAAAATGAGCTCAAAGATTTGGAAGAAATGCGTAATCAAGTAATAAAAGCAGATGATGACATAAAGGCTGATAAAATACGGCAGTCCATCTAAATCAAAAATTATCTTCTTATTGCCTGCAGACTGTATTTGAACCCGAAGAAGTTATGAAAAGTATTCGTGAAGTTATCGATTTATGTCTTGAGGAACAGCCAATCTTCGCTATGCAATAGATTGGTTGTGAAAATTTATTTGACTATTTTAGACAAAAAGAGTAGATTAAAAGAGCCCTTGGAAGGGGCTTTTTTGAATGAAATTATTATGGAAGCAAAGATATACAATCAAAAAGGAACAGCGGCGGGCGAGATAAATCTTCCGGCAAAAGTTTTCGAGGCTCCCTGGAGGAGCGATCTGGTGCATCAGGTAGTGCAAAGCATGCGCAGCAATAAAAGAGCCGGCACTGCCGACACTAAAGACAGAGGGGAGGTCCGCGGTGGAGGCAGAAAACCTTGGAAACAAAAAGGAACCGGACGGGCCCGCCACGGCTCATCGCGCAGTCCCCTCTGGGTTGGCGGAGGAGTAACGCACGGACCGCTCTCCGAGAAGAATTATAAGAGAAAAATTTCAAAGAAGATGCGCGCGCAAGCCCTCTTTTCCGTTCTTTCTAAAAAATTAAAAGACGGGGAGATACTTTTTGTTGAAACGCTTGCCATGCCGGCTCCAAAAACATCCGAGGCGGTGAAAGTAGTGCAAAATTTGGCGAAAGTTTCCGGCTGGAAAAATTTGGCAGAGAGTAAGAAGCCTCGGATGCTGACTGCGCTCTGGGAAAGAAATGACAAGACAGAAAAAAGCTTTAGAAATATTCCCCAGTTGGAAATAGTATTTCTGAAAAATTTAAATCCGGTTGATGCGCTGAATTATAAATATCTTTTAATCGAAAATCCGGTCGAAAGCGTAAAATTTCTAGAATCACGGGGGTAACGAAACTTTGCAAAACATACTTTTTCCGGTACGGATTTTTTGAAGCTTAAAAAATCCTGAAATTCTCGCCTCGACAGGCTCGAAACCCCTCCAAAAGCATGTTTTGCAAAGTTTAGCATAAACAACATGACAAACATAATTAAAAACCCAAGAATCACCGAAAAAGCATCTTTTGCGCAAGAGCAGAATGTTTATACTTTTGATGTTTCTGCCGGAGCAAATAAAACCAATAAAACTGAGATAAAGAAAGCGATTTTTGCGCTTTATAAAGTAAAGCCTGTTAGAGTAAATGTTTTAAATGTGCCGAAGAAAAATATTATGGTAAAAGGCAAGAAAGGCGTGCGGGGAGGAGGTAAGAAGGCTCTTGTATATTTAAAGCCGGGTGATAAGATAGAATTTGTCTAGTCTATATAAAAAGTCATGAAAACTTACAGGCCTACAAGCAAATCGAGGAGACAGATGACCCATATATCCTATAGAAAGCTTTTGACCCATTCAGAGCCGACCAAATCACTCTCTTATGGTTTTAAGCGTTCGGTGGGCCGCAATAGCGCCGGCCGTATCACAGTGCGACATAAGGGCGGAGGCCACAAGCGCCTATTTCGAGAGGTAGATTTTTCATATAATAAGAAAGAAGTTCCGGCCACAATAAAGTCTGTTGAATATGACCCAAATCGTTCGGCCTTTATCGGGCTGGCTGTTTATTCTGACGGAGAAAAAAGGTACGTGGTATTACCACAATCCGTCAAACCCAGCGATAAGTTTATAGTTTCAGAGAAAGCTCCGCTCGCCACGGGGAACCGACTTCCTCTCAAAAACATTCCAGTCGGAACTTTTGTCTACAATATTGAAATACAGCCAAGGGGTGGAGCAAAGATTGGCCGTTCGGCGGGAATCTTCGCGCAAGTAGTGGCAAACGCGGACGGATATACGAACCTTAAAATGCCTTCTTCCGAAGTCAGGAAAATAAATGAGAATTGCTGGGCTTCGATTGGCGCTGTCTCTAATGAAGAACATCATTTGGAAAATTACGGCAAAGCCGGCAGAAGCCGCTGGAAAGGAATCAGACCGACAGTTCGCGGCACAGCCATGAATCCGGTAGACCATCCATACGGAGGCGGGGAAGGCAGGCAGGGCCGCGGCACAAAGCGTCCAAAAACGATGTGGGGCAAAGTGACTGGCGGAAGAAAGACCCGCGGTCCAAAAAGATACTCCAACGTGTTTATTATCTCCCGCCGACGCACAGGTAAAAACAAGTAGTAAACTATTTCTTTAGGCTTTGGCGGGTAGGCCCGCCGGAGACTGGAAAAAATAAATAAGGTGCCCGCCCCCGCGGAGTTTTTCCACATTTTTTATTGCGCCATTTTTGAGGAATGATTATAATTTTAAGTGAGTCGTTCAACCGTTCAACTTCCAAATCAAAGGAAAGGGGGTGATATGTTGTGACCTTCTTTTTTCGGCGTAAAGCCTACCTCGAACGGAAAAGGAGGAGAAAGGGTAGGAAATGCCGGCGTACGGCATTTTCCAGGGTAGAAATTGAGCCTATCAAGCGTCGGTTCGGTGAATAGGCGCTGATAGTTACAAGGGGAGCCGGCGACGTCGCTGGCTCCCCGAATTTTTTATAGATGTACTGGTTTGACATTTTACTCTTATTTGTTAATATCGAACCAAGCTCGCTAAGGGCTATTTTGTTTATATAAAAAAACCATGACAAGGTCAATCAAAAAAGGTATATATGTGGATGAAAGGCTCTTAAAAAAAATTGCCGGCAAAAACCCGCTTAATACCCCTTCCATCAAGACTTGGAAAAGAGCCAGCGTTATATCTCCGGAGATGCTCGGTTTCACTTTTGGCGTTCATAATGGCAAGATTCATATCGATGTTCTGGTCACGGAAGATATGGTCGGCCACCGATTGGGAGAATTTTCGGGAACCAAGAAATTCACAAAACACGGTGGAAGGATGCAGAAAGAACTTGAACAAAAAAAACAAGAAGCTGAAATAGCTGCCGCCAAAGGAGCGACCGCGGCCGCAGCTGACGCAAAAGCAGCCAAGAAATAAAAAAAAATGAAAGCATTTTTAAAAAATTACAGACAAGCTCCGAGGAAAGTTCGTTTAGTTGCCGCTCTCTTAAAGGGTAAGAGTGTGGTCGGAGCCATAACGGAACTTGATTTTTTGGCAAAGAGAGCTGGACTGCCGATCAAGAAACTTTTACTTTCTGCCGTTGATAATGCAAAGCAAATGGGAGCATCCGCCGAGAATTTATTTATCAAAGAATTGCGAGTGGATAAGGGTATCACCATGAAAAGAATGATGCCGAGGGCAATGGGGACGGGGCACAGAATAAATAAGCGCACCAGCCACCTTAATTTGCTTCTTGCAGAGAGGGTATTACAAGTTAAGAAATCGAGAGAAAAGAAAGTGGTTAAAACATAAGTAATTAGGTTCTAGTTTCTAGGTTCTAGGGAATTGAAAATCACTAGCAACTAGCCATTAGCACCTAGCATCTAATTCAATGTCAAAAATAGTTCATCCATATGCGCATAGATTGATAATACTGCGAGACTGGAAGTCTCGCTGGTTCGCCGACCCCAAAAAATATGTCTCTTATTTGAAAGGAGATGTTCTGATACGTCAATATTTAGAAAAAAAATTGCGCGGTATGTATATTTCCACAATTGAAATTGAGAGAAGCAGGAAAGCCACCAGGTTTATTATCAGAACTTCCCGTCCGGGGCTCATTATTGGCAGGGAAGGCGCCGGAGCGGCGAAGCTCAAGACTGATATTTTAAAGAAAATGGACAAGTTGAAGCTTAGCAAGCCGGAAGATTTTAAGCTAGAAATTATTGAAGTCGCAAATCCGGAAGCGGACGCCGCAATTGTGGCCTATATGATTGCCGAAGGATTAGAGAAAAGACTGCCCTATCGCCGCGTGATTAAAACCATTATTGAAAAAGTTATGTCAGCACGCGGAGTCGAAGGCGCGAGGATAGTTTTAAGTGGCAGATTAGGGGGAGCCGACATTGCTCGGACGGAAGAGATCAAACGCGGAAGCATTCCGCTCCAGAGTTTTCGCGCAGACATAGATTTCAAGCGTGAGCGCGCGACCCTCTCTTATGGCGTGGTTGGGATAAAGGTTTGGATTTATCGAGGCAAAATTTTTGCCGATAAAAATACGAAAAAGCACGAGGAATTAGAAAATAAAACCAAGCCTGATTAATTTTATGTTGGTACCGAAAAAAGTAAAATTTAGAAAATGGCAGACGCAGCGGAGTAATCCAAAGGGGTGGTCGCCGGATACCCGTGGGTCAAGGCTTTCTTTCGGCTCCTACGGACTCAAGTCGCTGTCGCAGGCGCGGGTGAAGTCCGCCCAGATTGAAGCAGCCAGAAAGGTGATATCCCGCACTTTAACCAAAACTGGCAAATACTGGATTCGTATTTTCCCCGACCGCCCTTATACTTCGAAGGCCGCCGAAATGGGCATGGGAAAAGGAAAAGGAGATCCACAGGGGTACTGTTTCGATGTTTTTCCCGGAAGGATAATTTTTGAAGTTGACGGCGCGCCCGAAGATGTTTCTCATGAAGCTTTACGTAAGGCCGGTAGCAAACTCCCGATTAAAGTGAGAATTATTTCCCGAGCCCATAGACAATAATATGAAAAATCAAAAACAACAAAACTTCTCTAAAAAAATGGATCAACCACTCTCGAGCAAGGGAATAAATAAAGACGAGTTACAGAAAAAGCTTGCCATTTTACGGGAAAATGCAAGAGCCATAAGATTTAAAGCTGAAGGCTCAAAGTCAAAAAATGTGAAAGAATCCGTAAATTTAAGAAAAGAGATAGCGCGGGTATTAACAGCGATAAATAATCCTAGTAGAGCAAAGCTCACTACGGGACAGGCAAAGAAATGAATAAAGGCAACGTTTTAAAAGGGGTGGTTGTTTCAGATAAGATGGACAAAACGATCATCGTCTCTGTGTCACGGTTTATCAAGCATCCATTATATGGGAAATTTTATAAAGTCAGTAAAAAATATAAAGCGCATGATGAAGAAAATAAATATAAAGTAGGAGACAAAGTGGAAATAGTTGAGACGAAGCCGATTTCACGAGACAAACATTTTCGAGTTATAAAGTAAAAAGTTGTCAAGTTATCAAGAAAAACAAATTAAAAAATTATACTTTATGGACTTTATAATTTTACAAACTTTCAACTAAACATTTATGATTCAAGCAGGAACATGGGTAAAAATAACTGACAATGCTGGAGGCACAGTGGGTAAGGTGTTCAAGGTTTTAGGGTCTTCCAAAAAAAGATATGCAACACTGGGTGAATTGGTGATTATTGCCGTAAAAGTGGCGAGTCCCCGAAAGGGAGTTAAAAAGAAAGATGTGCATCAGGCGGTCGTGGTGCGCACTCGTATGGCTTATCGCAGAATTGACGGCTCTTATATTCGCTTTGACGATAATGCGGTGGTTCTCTTGGAAAAAGGGAAGCTGGATCCGAAAGCCGGGCGCGTTTTCGGGCCAATTCCGAGAGAACTGGCTGAAAAAGGTTTTCAGAAAATAATTTCACTGGCGCAGGAAGTCATTTAAGTTATAAAGTTAAAAGTTCATAAAGTTATAAAGAAAATGCAAGTCAAAAAAGGAGATAATGTAAAAATAATAACCGGTAAAGACAAAGGTAAAACTGGCAAAATTGTCAAAGTTTTAGTGCGGGAGAATAAAGTCATTGTGGAAGGAGCGAATATGAGTAAAAGGCATCAACGCCCGACCAAATCAGGTTCCATCGGAAGTATTAAAGATATAGAAATGCCGATCCATTCTTCAAACGTTAAAAAATTAGAATAAACAAAAAATATGGCGAAACATTTAACTGTCAAAGAAAAAGAAATGGGAGCATTTGAGAAAATGAAAACAGCTTTTCATTACCAAAATGCGATGGCGGCGCCCAAGATGCAAAAGGTTGTGCTAAATGTCGGCACGGGAGGAGCCATAAAGAAAGATAAGAATAAAAATGAGGCCGTGGCACTGCGTCTCGCTAAGATTAGCGGGCAGGCGCCAGTTAAAAGAGGCGCCAAGCAGTCCATCGCGTCATTCAAAACGAGGCAGGGCGACCCGATCGGGATTGTCGTGACCCTGCGGGGAAGCAGAATGTATGCTTTTTTGGAAAAACTTATAAACGTCGCTATTCCTCGCACTAAAGACTTTCGCGGCATTCCTCTATCGGGGGTAGACAATATTGGCAACCTCACGATCGGTATCCGGGAGCATACTATTTTTCCAGAAACGGCCGACGAGGATATTCGGGATGTTTTTGGTCTGTCGATCGCTCTAGTATCCAGCGCAAAAAATAAAAAAGATGGAACAGCCTTTTTTGAAATTTTAGGCATACCATTTAAGAAGGAAGATTCTATCCGCACAAGTGGAGAGAAAAAGAAATAGCATATATAAATATTCAATCTAAAAATATTTCCGGGAGGCCTTTAGTTTGTGAATAACTTTACTGCCGAATATTTTTAGATTGATGTATAATGCAAACATGCCTCCCGAAACAAAAATACCCAATAACCAAGACATAGATCTTGCCCTGAAAGAGTTTGAAGCAAAGTCTACCGGACAAGAGACGGGAAAAGTGAACGAGGGCCCTAAGACTCCTGAAACTTTTGACACTTCCGATATCGATCAAGCTCTGAAAGAGTTTGAGATTAAGTCCCGTACAGAGCAAAAAAGAGAGACGCCTGAAACTTCAAAAGATTCTGATCTTCCCAAGATGGTTCGATTCGTGATCAAATTTTCTGGTGGATTGATTCAGGATCAAAAACAAGCAGAATATGTTCTTTTAGGCGTAGTTATCCTCATCATCATTGTCATACTTATTATTGTTTTAAAATATGTTATCTGATAATTCATCAATAAAAATTATTTTCTGTATGCCTATACCAAACAAAAAGAATTCTATCACTGTCTTGCGTTGTAGCACAATAATAGACCTTTAAACTACATAGTTTGACTTTTTTTCCAATTTTGCTATTATCGCTGAAGGGAAATCAGCTTTTTTCCAATCCGCTTTTCTCCTTTGATTCTCTAGGACAGAGACTTAAAGAAAAAAAGTGAGATATTATAAGGCTCTCCCTTCGTTTTTTTCTTGTTTCATATGGCAAAAACATCAGTAAAAGCTAGAGCTTTAAAGAAACCAAAGTTTTCCACTCGGGCTAAAAACCGCTGTTTTCGTTGTGGACGAGGCAATGCTTTCATGAGAGATTTTGGTGTTTGCCGTATTTGTTTCAGAGAACTGGCCAATGAAGGAATGTTGCCGGGGGTTCGTAAATCTTCTTGGTAATTTATTAGTATCATTCGTTTTAATTCGCATAATTCGTGTCATGGATTCAATTTCAAATATGTTAATAGTAATGAAGAATGGCAGTTTGGCCGGTAAAGAGTCCGTATTTTTGCCGTATTCCAAATTGAAAAACGCTATTCTTGAATGTTTGAAAAAGGAAGGATATGTTTCCAACATTGAGAAGAAAGTTAAAAAAGACCAGCCTGTCTTAGAAATAGAATTGACTTATATAGACCAGAAACCAAAAATTACCGAAGTAGAGAGATTATCAAAACAGTCGAGACGCGTATATTTTGGCATGAAAGATATCCGCCCTGTTCGCAATGGGTCCGGATTGCTGGTGCTTTCAACGCCAAAAGGAATTTTATCAGGTAATGAAGCTAGACGCGAACAAGTCGGAGGCGAAGCATTATTTAGGCTGTGGTAGCCACTTGGAAATCGGATGTCTTGAATAAAAAAAATTTATGAGCAGAATAGGTAAACAAGAAATAAATATACCGGCCGGAGTGAAAGTTACAAAAAGTGGCCCTATTTTGTCGGTCGCGGGTTCAAAGGGAAGTCTGACTAAAAATTTTAGAGATGATATTACTATCACTATCGGAGATAAAGTTGTGAATTTAAATGTAAAGAGAAATGATAAATTCTCTAAATCTCTTTGGGGCACTTATGCCGCTCACATAAAAAATATGATCAGAGGCGTAGAGACCCCGTATCAAAAGAAATTGATATTAGAAGGTGTGGGATTTAAGTCGGAAGTCAAACAAAACGGGAAGCTTAAAGAATTCCATTTTGCGCTGGGGTT
>DATHJV010000032.1:0-3386 GCA_035489645.1 Minisyncoccota bacterium
CCGGACGGTTTTAATTTTGAGAAACATGGATTGGCAGGGGACTGAAAACTTCATCGTTGTAATAAGAGGGGACAGCAGAAATCGCTGCCCCCTTTTTTCGCTCCCCCAAGTTGTTTTATATAAAAATAATGATATGATAAATTTATGTCAAAAAACTTGAAAGTCGGCATAATCATGGACTCAGACAGCGATTTGGAAATCTTTGCTGAAAACGAAGTGACTTTGAGAGATTCGGGCGTTTTATGAGACCGAACATTATAAATGAAACATAAAACAATCGGAATAGTGGGAGGAGGGCAGTTAGGCAGAATGTTGACGAATGCGGCGCATAAACTAAACTATAGAGTTATCGTTCTTGACCCGACTATAAATTCTCCTGCGGGGCAAATATCAGATAAGCAAATCATAGGAAGTTTCAAGGATAGGAAAAAAATACTTGAACTGGCTAAACTATCTGATTTTATAACTTTTGAAATTGAGGGAGTAAACGATAAAACACTTGAGGAAATATCCAAAAAAGGTAAGCCGGTTAATCCAAACCCTAAAATTTTACGGACTATAAAAGATAAATTAAAGCAAAAAATATTTTTAGCCAATCATAATATTCCTGTTGCCGAATTTGCCGTTATAGAAACAGAAGAAAGTGCGAAAAAACAAGGGGAAATATGGGGTTACCCTTTTATCTTGAAAGCGCGATTTGATGCTTATGACGGAAGGGGTAATTATCTGATAAAAAATGATAACGATATTACAAACGCTTTGAAGAAATTATCGGGCAGACCGCTCTACGCTGAAAAATTCGTAAATTTCAAAAAAGAGTTAGCCGTAATTTCTGCGCGGGATATTTTTAATCATGTAGAATCGTTTGCTATAGTAGAGACCCTGCACAAAAATAATATTTGTCATATTGTAAAGTCTCCCGCTCAAGTGTCGAGTGCTGTAAAAATTAAAGCCAAAAAACTTGCGCGAAAAGTTTTAAAAGATTTAGGCGGCGTAGGGGTCTTCGCGATTGAAATGTTTCTTGAAAAAAATGGCAAGGTTTTAGTGAATGAAATCGCGCCCAGAGTGCATAATTCCGGACACCATACTATTGAAGCGTATAATGTTTCTCAATTTGAGCAACATATCAGAGCAATTACCGGGATGCCCGTTCTCAAACCGAAAACGAAATCAAGGGCAGCCGTGATGATAAATATTTTGGGGAATCGTAATGGTAAAGCAAAATATAAAAGAGAAGAAAAAATAAAAATAATGAATGCTGTAAATATTCACATATATGGTAAGATGGAAACAAGAAAAGAGCGCAAAATGGGACATATAACTGTACTGGGGAACACGCCAAGCGAAGCAGAAAGAAAAGCAAGAAAAGCGCATAAACATATTTCAATATAAGAATATTTACAAAAAATGAAGAAACAAAATATTGAAGTAAGCATAATAATGGGTTCAGATTCCGATTTAGAAATAATGAGCGAAGCGGGAAAAATTTTAGAAAAATTTAATGTGGGTTACGAAATAAATGTTGTATCTGCCCACCGGACGCCGAATAAATTGTATAAAAATGCCGCTGAAGCAAGGAAAAAAGGCATCAAATTAATTATAGCGGGAGCTGGTGGATCAGCGCATTTACCTGGAATGACAGCATCCATGACTACAATTCCAGTAATTGGTGTACCAATAAAAACTAAAACAATGGATGGTCTTGATTCGCTTTTGTCCATAGCCCAAATGCCCCCCGGAGTGCCGGTCGCGACTGTCGGAATTAATGCGGGAAAAAACGCCGGGCTGTTGGCTGTTCAGATACTCGCAACTTCAGATAAAAATCTGGAAAATAAATTAGTCGCCCATAAAAAAAAACTTAGCATGGAAACTGAGGTAAAAGGAAAAAAACTTATGAAAATCGGATATAAAAAATATCTGCAGGAAAAAAAATATAAATAATGATTAAGAAAAAAAGCGAATATGCGAAAGCCGGCGTAGATTATACCGTTATTGAGCCATTTAAAATGGCGATGATTGAAGTGGGGAAGAAAACTTTGAAATTTCCTAACAAAAGGGGAGTCTTTATCAATAAAGAGGCAACGCACGCACACGGAGCAATATTTGATTATCGCGGTAAAGGAACCCCTATTTGGTGCCAAACTCAGGAAGATTTAGGTAATAAAAATTGGATAGCCGAATGGATGTACCAAAAAACAGGAAAATCTTATTATGATTCCATCGCTATTGATACGGCGCTGATAGTAGTCAATGACGTGATCGCTCAAGGCGCGATGCCTGTGGTTTTTACTGACCAAATAGAAGCAAGCAAAAGCGCATGGTACGGAGACAAAAAAAGAGCGGGAGATTTTGCCGGGGGTTTTTTGAAAATCTGCCGCGAAGTTGGCATGGCACTACCGGCTGGTGAATCCGCCAGCGTAACTTATTTAATTAATCCAAAACCACCGGTAAAGGAGATCGCGAGCCTGAGCGGTTCGGTCACCGGCATAGTCGCGCCGAAGGAAAATCTGATTACAGGGCAAGATTTGGCTGTGGGCGACCATATTGTTGGAGTGGCATCCTCAGGTATTCACGCCAATGGTATTAGCTTGGTGATTAAAAAAGTTCTTGAACTCCCTCTGCAATTTCTGACAAAACTTCCAAATGGCAACACTTTGGGCGATGAGGCGCTCATACCTACTCGTTCATATGTTGCTCTCATTGAAGCACTGCTCAAAGCAAAAATAAAAATTCATGCGCTTTTGCCCGGCACCGGTGACGGCGTCGGAAAAATTGCATTTGATAAACGACCCTTCACGTATCGCATTCATTCGTGGCTTAAGATACCTCCGCTGATGGAATATTTTAATAAAGTTATCGGCATAGCAACCAAAGATTGCCTTAAAACTTTCAACTGGGGCGTGGGTTATTATCTTTTTGTGCCCAAAGAAGAAGTTGCAAAAATTTTGAAAATCGGTGAAAATATAGGGTATGAGCTCGCGGACATTGGGGTGGTAGAGAAGGGTAAAAGGCAAGTTATTTTTGAGCCGGGAAAAATTGTTTTAACACCCCCTGGAAAATAATTATCGATTACATTTTTAATAATATGAATATTCTATCGAAAACAGATTTCAAAAACCTAGGCGAAAAATACATCGGCAAGGTCAGAGACGTTTATCGACAGGATGATAAAGTTATACTGATTTCCACTGACCGATATTCTGCTTTTGACCGCAATCTGGCTCTCATACCCTGTAAAGGTCAGGTCCTCACGGGGGTGAGCAAGTTTTGGTTTGAACAGACAAAGGATATTATCGCAAATCATGTTATAGATTTTCCTGATCCGAACGTAGTAGTGGGCAAAAAATGCAAGGTTATTCCTATCGAGATGGTGGTGCGCGGTTATA
>DATHJV010000033.1:0-2149 GCA_035489645.1 Minisyncoccota bacterium
AAAAGCACACTCGCGGCAAAGTCATAGGACTTGAGTCCAAGAGTAATACATGCATCTAATGCACCCTGAGCGACAAAAGAAATATCCAGCGCAGTACATCCAAAATCGCGAATAGAAGGAACGACATTTTTCGGCAATAAATACAGTAGCTCTCGGAAAAGTTTTTCATCGTGATCTGTTTTCCCCCGATTGGCGGTCATCATACTTTTCGAAAGTTCGTTCCTGGAAATAAAAATCCTCTTATCATTTAAATACGCGCCCTTCCCCGCCTCGCCAAAATAAAGAGATTTTGTAACCGGATTATAAACCACCCCCAAAAGTAACTTGTCGCCGTCAGCAAGAGCTATGGAAACAGCAAATAAAGGAACGCCTCTAGCAAAATTTCTGGTGCCGTCTACAGGATCAACATACCAAGTGTAAGCATGATTATTTTTTGTATGTCCCGTTTCTTCGGCAATAATTGAATGGTCTGGAAAGGCATCCCCAATTATTTTTTTTATTATTATTTCACTTTCAGTATCTCCTAGGGTTACTGCGCTTTTATCATCCTTTATTTCATGCTTCATCCCCTCTTTGAAATATTTATCAAGAACTTCACCTGCCGCTAGCGCCGCTTTTATGGCTACTTCCAATTCTTTGGATTTATTTTTCATAGCAAATCAGTCAAATTTTTTTATTCTTCTCTTATGTCTTTCCTCACCGGAAAATTTGGTAGTTAAAAAAAGTTCAACGGCAAATTTGGTTTCGTCCTCCGAGACAAACCTAGCTCCGATCGACAAAATATTCGCGTCATTGTGCTCCCGAGCAAGAGCGATAATCTCGAAAGGGTCAGCGCTTTTTTCGCCCTTTATATCGATCCCCTCTTTTGCCAGCGCCTCCCCGTAAAAAACAACGGCTCTCGCTCCACTCACTCTATTCGCGCACATCGCCTCACCTTGCCCCGAACCGCCGATAATGATTCCGAAGCTTCCTTTATCACTTGCCACCGCTTCCGCGACTGGTTTTATAAAATCAGGATAATCATCATACGGGTCGAGACTAAAAGCGCCTTTATCCTCAACTTCATACCCGAGCCCAAGCTCATTCAAATATACTTTCAACTTTTCTTTCAACTCATACCCCGCATGATCCGCCCCGATATATATCTTCATATTTATGAAACTTTGTTTCTTTTTATAATTTTACCATAAAGCCATCCAATCAAAATTCCTGCAAGAAAATAGATTATTAAATTAAAAGCAATTATAGAAATAATTCCGGTAGTATCGCAATACCAGGACCCACCACCGTTCCAAAAATCACATTTGAATGCCAGATAATTGAACGTTATTCCCAAAAATATTCCAGGTGCTATAGGATAATTGAAGGCTTCTGTATTAAAATATTTTATGGAAATTAAATTAATAATTAAAAAAATTGCCCCAATAATTACGGCAATAATACCGCCCCTCAGCCAATATCTTTTTTGTTTCATAAATTTATTTTATCATCCCGCCCTTTTTTATCACATACTGCACTAGTGTATAAGTGTACCCCATTTCGTTGTCGTAATTTCAAATCTATTTCACAAACTTAAACGTAGTAATCATTTTATCAAGTATAGGCCTTGAATCCAATCCACTTTCAAGATTTTTATTCGCAGTAAAGCTATACCCGTTCCCACCTTTGTAGAAATATACTGATAACCCTTCTGTGAACCTACTTTTTACAGTAACTTTCTTTGCTTGAACACCATCCACATTTACATCAATTATGATATTTTCTATATTTCCTTTCTTCAAAGCATTGCCCCTAACTAAATTAAAATAGCTTTCAAGATCAGTTTGATTGGGAGTAATCCAAAATTGTATGTCGTCAATAGTTCCCGCGCCGTTAGGATTCTTGAACTCATTTATATCTGAATTCCACGACCCACTACCGCCCGTCCAGCTTAGATTAGCTGGGTATAAGAATTCAAAACCCCGCTTGCTATCACTAAATTTTTTCTCGGTAGCAGACGATTTTGGAGTATTAACATCCGGAGCTTTAGATGTAAATTCTGGGCGCTGGAAATTTTTATTCAATACATAATTGAAAACAAAGAATCCTATTATTATCACGACAACCGCAGTTACAACTATTTTTTTCATATTTTTATTTTATCGTTCCT
>DATHJV010000034.1:0-12317 GCA_035489645.1 Minisyncoccota bacterium
TATAACACACTTTTTTACTTTTCACCCTTATGCTTAAAAAATTCCACTTGGCGCAATCTTTTAAGGGCCGCTTGGCGCGTCTTGTAAGGTCCGCCCAGATTCTTGCTGGCTTTTTTGGAAATGACATAATATCCTTTTTTACGCTTGACAATCATTCGAATCAATTAGTTTTTTTACTTGGTATCTCCGCGAAAACCATAGCCGGATTTCACCACTTTCTTTGCATGCTGAAGTCGCTCATGCACCATTGCCCTTTTGATTGACTGAATATCGAGAAATGTTCCATCTGGCCTGCGTTTCGCATAGACGGCTGTGCCCCAAATCTTGTGTTTCGTCCTAAAGACCCCTTTTCTTTTTCGATTAACCATATTGAAAAATTCCGTTAATTAATAATGCTCCAATTATAAACCTAAATCTCTTATACAGCTACCTCGCTGTCAACTTATAAATCACACCTGATTCATCGTCGGAAATATAAGCAACCCCGCCGGGGAAAACTTTGATATCCACCGGCCGACCAGTTTTCTTGCCTCCTTTTGTCAGCCATCCGGTAATGAAATCCTCCGTGCCCAGATATTCCCCTTTCGAATTCATTTTAATGCGAACAATTTTGTAGCCCGTCGGAGAGGTACGATTCCAGGAACCATGATAAGCGACCAGAAGATTGTGCCAGTACTCCTCTCCCCAGCCCTCTTCTGGAATAAAAGAAAGTCCTAGCGGAGCCGAATGCGCCTGCAAATCTATAAAAGAAGGAGTCTCGAACGGAGCCATGCACGGATTACGAATATACGTATTCTTGTCAAATTGCGTATCGTGAATGTTTTTACCATAACAGATCGGCCAACCATAATTTTGCGGCTGATCATTCTTTTTCTCGATGATATTTATTTCATCGGGAGGAATATTATCGCCGACATTATCGCGCCCCATCTCGGTGGCAAATACTTTTCCACTCACCGGATTTAAGGTCATAAAGACGGCATTGCGCAAGCCTTTGGCATAAACTTCTTTCTTTCCGGTTTTTATATTGTAGGAGAGAATCGTGGCATTGTCAGGATCTGTCTCATGGCAGACATTGCACGAAGAACCAACGGAGATAAGCAGAGTATCTTCGTTCGGAGACGGCAAAAAGAGGAGCGATCGCGTAAAATGATGGTTATTTGGTGACGAGCCGATGGACATGAGTTTCTCTTTATTGCCAAGCGCAGGAGTATCCGCATCGTAAGAAAATCGCAACAAGGCATCGTTCTCGGCGACATAGAGAAAACATTGTCCGGCAACGTTGTTACAATTAAATGCCATGCCGTGGGGCCGATTGAGTCCGCTCGCGAGGATTTTTTGCTCATCCGAAATATGATTATTGTCTTTATCAATTAAAGCCACTATTTTACCCTCGCTCGGTTCACTCACTAAGATGCGCCCTTTTGGATCCATTTCGATCACCCGAGCGTCGGGGACATTTTTCGCAAAAATATTCAAAGAAAATCCTGCAGGTAAGATAAAACCCGGCAGACTAGAAACAGTATTGGAGTTGGCCGCTGCATTTTCTGTTTCCGCAATCGATGCCTTGTCCGGAATATTTACCGTCCCGATGTTGGCTTTCCATAGAAAAACACCCGCCCCCGCCATGATAATTATTGACATAAGAAAAATTAAATTTTTTCGATTGTTCATCTTGGTAAATAATATGATAAAATAATCGCTATGGCAACTAAGTTAATATATTTTGTGCGGCACGGCGAAACTGAAGACAATGCCAAAAATATCCGGCAAGGACCGGACGGACCTTTAAGTGAAAAAGGCCGGGCGCAAGCGCTCCAAACGGCGAAAAGATTTCCAAAACAAAAAGGAGGTCCGCAAGTTATCATCTCGAGCCCCTATGAACGTGCCAGGGAAACAGCAGAGATCATCGCAGGGGAGCTTGGCATGAAGGTTGAATATTCTAATTTATTAGTCGAGAGACGAAATCCGAGTGCCATCATCGGGCATGAGGGAGGAGAAAAGAACGTGAAGCAAATCGTCGACCAAATGGACAAAAGCTTCCACGATGACAACTTTCGCTATGCCGATGAGGAAAATTTTGTGGATTTAAAGGAAAGAGCAAAAAAATTATTGGCTTATATTTCATCTAGGCCGGAAGAGCGAATAATCATGGTCACTCACGGCATTTTTTTAAAAATGGTGGTGTCTTACATGCTCTTCCGCGAGAAATTGACCGCTTCAGAATATAATAATTTAAGTTACCTAAATCCAATAAGTAATGCCTCCATGGCTATTTGCTCATATACTCCCCACCTCTTTAAAAAAAGCGAATGGAAACTCCTCCTCTGGAACGACTTGGGGTCAAATTGATTTTTTAATTAAATAATTAACAGCAGCTATGAGTTTCCATCATTTAATTTCAGATTTTTTAGCATTTCTAGCCATAATAACACTAATCGGTTTTACTATAAAATAGAAAATAACACCAGCTACTAAAATAAATGAGATAGCTACGTTAATAAGATGCCCGTACATAAAGATACTCCCATTTATAGAAAACGTAAGCTTGCTGAGATCTGGAATTTTTATAACAATCGCGATAAACGGAGTAATCAAATCAGAAACAAAAGCATTAACCAACGCCCCAAAAGATGTTCCGATGACAACCCCAACTAGTAGATCCACCACATTGCCACGAAACAAAAACTTTTTAAATTCCTTAATCATATACGAGCATTATACCCAATTTTTTGGGTTCCTGCTCGTATCTGATAATTATTTTAAAATATCTTCTATAGTACTTCCTTTGGGATATATTTCGAGGTTACCATCCATTTTCTTCCAAGCTTCTTGCACTAAATCTAAAATTCTCCAAGTTTCGAGCACTTCTTCACCAGAGGCGAACAAGCTATGATCTCCAATTATAACATTAAACAAAACTTGTTCGTAGGCTTCCGGCAATTCTTTATAGTGTTCTTTGAATTTAAAGCTTAGCGCATGACGCGCGAGTTTGTGCTCATAACCAGGCTTCTTTGCCCAGACGCTAAATTCGATGCCGGCATCCGGCTGCAGGCGCAGCAGGAGATCGTTCGATTCATTTTCTTTTTCTTTTTTATATTTAATTCTTATTTCCGTAAATTTTTCATTAAGCGCTTTGCCAGTCGTTAAAATTATTGGAACATGGCTCCATCTATTGTCGCTGGATTCCAGAGTAAGCGAAACAAAAGTTTCCACCATGCTGTTGTGATTGCCTACCTCTTCTTTATATCCTTTATACTGAGCTCGAACGGCGCATTTACTTAAATTTTTTAAATCGCAAGTAATGTATAATTGTTTCAAAGCTTCGTATCGCAAACCGGGAACCAAATCTAATTTATCATCCGCCGGCAATTCCATAAGAGTCAGAGCGGCTAATTGCAAAAGATGGCTTTGAACCACGTCGCGAAGTGCGCCGGTCTGTTCGTAAAAATTTTTCCTCCCCTCTATCCCTCCGCTCTCACTCACTATAATTTCAACGCTTTCAATAAAATCTTTATTCCAAGTTTTTCTTAATAATGAGTTGCCGCTCCGAAATACAATCAGGTTTTGCGCGGCCTCCTTAGCCAGATAGTGATCTGTGCGATACACGGCTTCAGGTAAAAAGTATTTATTAATATATTCTACCAAGCCCGTTGCACTGTCTAAGCTTGTCCCGAAAGGTTTTTCCAGCAACAACTTACAATGCTCAATTTTTGCCAGACCGGACAAGCCCAAAAGTTCAATAATTTGTATTGAAGCCTCCGGGGGAACTGACAAATAAAATATAACTTGCGCGGGTTCCTCCTGATTTTCATTACTTCCCAAATCCTTTTGTAATTTTTCCAGATAATTTTTTAATTTTCCATAATCGGTAAGTTTGTCAGTGTCCATCGAATGTATTTCCGTATGGTTATTCAAAAAATTTATGTTCTCCGTTCTTTTAAAAAGTTTCTCTTTTTTAAGATTTTTTTTCCTGGTAACTCCGACAATCTGAAAATACTCCGGCAACATTTTTGCTTTGGCGATCTGGCCAATAGCTGGCAACAAATATCGCACGGCCAAATCGCCAGATATCCCAAAGATAACAAGAATTGTCGATTTTTTTCTGATCATTTTTATTCGTCTTTATTTATTCGATGCCCACCGAAAGCATTACGCATTGCCGCTAAAAGTTTTGTGGCGAAATTAGTTTTTCCTTTTTGTGATTCTAGTCTAACTTTAAAAGATGATAAAATGGCTGGCATTTCTATCTTTAAATTATTTGCCACTTCGAGAGCCCAGCGCGCCTCTCCCGACTCGGAAACATAACCTTCGATACCCTTTAACTCCGGATTTTCTTTGAGCGCATCTCGGGAGAGTTCGTTGAGCCAAGAAGTCACTACGCTGCGATGTTGCCAAACATCACCCGCCGATGCCAAATCAATATGTTTATATGGTCCTTCTTTTAATAATCTGTATCCTTCAGCCAAGGATTCCATCATGCCATATTCGATGGCATTGTGCACCATCTTTACATAATGTCCCGCTCCGCTTTCTCCAAAACGATAATACGCGCCGCTCGGTTTTGATAATGCCTCTAAAAGCGGAGCTATAATATCGAATGATTCTTTTTTGCCCCCCGCCATCATAGAAAAACCATTTTTGTATCCCCAAATACCTCCGCTCACTCCCACATCGACGAGCGTTGATTCGAACGAGGATACTTTTTTTGCTCTTTCTTTTGTACGGCGAAAATCAGAATTGCCTCCGTCAATCAGAATGCTATCTTGGGGAATTAATTTTAACCAAATATCAAGCTCTTGATCCACGGCTTCTGTCGGTAACATCAGCCAGATGATTACTTGCTCTTTATTAAAAGATGAAACTACTTCTTCTTTGGTATAAGCGGCAGTCATGCCCAGCATTTTCGCTTCATCTATTTTATTTCTACTCTTATTATGAGCGATGACTTCAAGGCCGCTCTCGTGCAACTTTTTTGCAATTTGCGCTCCCATTTTTCCCAAACCTACAACCGCAATTTTCATTTTATTTTATAATCCGTAAAAATTGTTAATAATGGAACTCTTTTTAATATTTGGGCAGGTTGCTCAAATATATTTAGATTCTTCTTCATTAAATCTTCAACAATTTTCCATTTTTCTTCTCCCTGAATAAAAGCAACTGCTTCATCTAATTTTGCGATAGTTTTCGGCGTTACAGTAATGCGTTCAAACTTTTCTGTATCATAGGCGACACTCAATTCCGATGCATTATTCATCGCTTCGCTTTTCGGCAATATGCCGGCAGTATGACCGTCAGCTCCTACGCCAAATAGCCCGATTTTATATTCTGCCTTAGAAAGCTCTTCTTCTAGAGCAATATTAAATTTTCGGGTTGTATTTGTCCTGCTATCCCCTGTTAAAATAGGGACAAGCTTTGCCCCTGAAAGACTAAAACCGCTTTTTTTTAGTTGAAACCAATTTGAATCTGGATGATTAAGCGGTCCATATCGCTCATCCGTCAGCATTATAACTAAGTTGCGATATGAATGTTTTTGCTGCCATTTAAATAAGATTTTTGCCGCTTTAGTGGCAACCGCTATGGCAGAACCTCCGGTGACAAACCAAAGAATGCGTTTGCCTGAGTCTAGATGGTGAATAATAGCCTCCGCAATAAAAGTCGCCGCGTCCCCTGCCTCTGTAGTTGTTTTTAGATGAATATTGTTAAACAATTTAATTCAGGAAAAATAAATTCAAACGAATAATAATATACATTATGCAACTTAATTTAAAAAATGGCTGCTACTTTATCCCACATCTAGTTTTGAGCGCATCGAGATCAGCTTTGGCCAGAGTTGCGTTGTTGCCTTGATTTAATTCATACATTATTGCTTTTGAGTCAGCCACGTGAGGAAGGCCCAGCGCATGGCCAAGCTCGTGCGCGAGCACTCGTACGAGCTTAGCTCGACTGCTAAATTCATAAATGTCTATTTCATTATTTGTACCATCAGAATAATACACACCTTCTTCAAATGACTCTCCGCGCTCGGCGCCAATTGTATTGTATTTATCTACCGAGAGGTTTAATGTGTCCGCCAGACGGTTGAGTACGACGACCATCGCATTTATCTCATCCACTTTTGAATTAATCTCAGTTTGCATCGTTTGTAATTTTTTTGACTCGACATTTAAGGCCATTTGTACAGCCTGTAATCGGTCATATTCTTTTTGCGGCGCCCCGCCCTTATTATTCCAAGAGCTCACTTCATTCTTATATGCGAGCTGTCGCTGATTAAAATCTTTGATTAGAGCATTAAAAGCATTTTTTTGTGTGAGGTAGTCATCTTTTAGCGCCGCAAATTGTCCCTTAATTGTATCATAAGAGTTACGATTGTCTTTTACGACTATTCCTAAGCTTGATAGTTTGCTGGTTGCTTTCTGTCGATAGTCATAAATCAAATTAATTTTTAAAACATCGGATGTGGAATTCCTTGGAGTATAATCAAATAAATTCCTGCCCGGATAGTCTCCTTGAGATTTTTCCCAGATGGCTTCCGCGTCGGAGAGTGCGCTTAAAAAATAACTTTGGGAAATATTAAATTCATTGTCAAACTTACCAAGGGTGTAGGGTAAGGGCGCAGCACAGGGCAGAGGTTTTTGAAAAACAACACTATACACTATCGCCCCGAGGATAATGAAATAGAAAAATATTTTTAATACTTTTTTCATTAGAATTATGTAAATCATACTAATGTTAGCAATAAAAAACAACAGTAAGGATAGCATAAGAATTTGCATTCCTTTCCTTCGTATGCAATAATCATCGGATGATTTTAGTGGCCAAAATTCTGCCCTACGCGCAGATAATCCTTTCAGTAGTATTAGTGACAGCTATTCTACTTCAACAGACTTCTGCCGGAGTGGGTGGAGCACTGGGAGGAGACAGCGGAGAAAGTTTTCACCATACTCGCCGGGGCTTTGAGAAGTTTCTTTTTTATTTGTCCATTCTTTGCGGGATTCTTTTTGCTTTATTTGCATTACTCAGTATAATAATAAAAGCTCATAGCTAGAGGGAGGCAAAAGAATGTTTAGAGAGACTTGCGAGTGCGTCGTCTGCTCTTCAGCAGAGCCCGCACGAGGAATTTTTTAGTAAAAAAATATCCGTGCTCTATAAACATTCTTTTGCCTCCGATAAATGTCTCATGCGTAATTTTAAATTACCTTCAAAAGTACAAATTAATTCGGTTTTTCATTCATTCACCAAAACTGAAAGAACAGTTTTCTTTGGATTTTTAATGGTGAATATACTTTGCACAATATTAATACTCCAAAGTATCAACAAATATTTTATGGTGACTGTACCCCTGCGGGGAGGTTCAGTGTCCTTGGGTATTGTCGGGACTCCGCGTTTTATAAATCCGATACTGGCAAATGGCGAGGCTGACTTGGGCTTGGTTTCACTTATTTATTCCGGTCTAATGAGAAAAAATAACGACGGTACCTTAATCCCGGATTTAGCGTCTAATTATGAAAGTTCGGAAGACGGCTTAGTCTATACTTTCACTTTAAAAGATAATTTGTATTTTCAGGACGGAAAACCCATCACGGCGGATGACGTATTATTTACTGTCAATAAAGTTAAAAGCTCAATTATTGAAAGTCCGCAAAAAGTTAACTGGGATGGCGTCAGTATCGAAAAAAAAGATGAAAAAACTGTTGTCTTTTCTCTAAAACAGCCTTATGCATCATTTTTAGAAAATACAACCCTTGGAATTATGCCCGCCCATCTATGGGATAACGCCACTCCATTAGAACTTAATAATGGGAATACCAACCCTGTTGGATCAGGACCCTATATGATAAGTTCGGTCAATAAACAACCGTCGGGAATCATAGATTCTTATAAATTAGTACCGTTTAAAAAATTTATATCAGGTGAACCTTACATCAAAAATGTGAACTTGCATTTTTATCAAAATGAAGACGATCTGGTTAAAGCTCTGATTGATAAGCAAGTAGATCAAATTAGTTCGATCACCCCGCAAAATGCAGAGACTTTAAAAGAAAAAAGCTTTCGGGTAGAATCTTCCGTCCTGCCAAGAGTTTTCGGACTTTTTTTTAATCAAAATCAAAATCAGCTTTTTATCGATAAAAATATTGTCCGCGCGATTGATCAGGCAATCGATAAAGATAGAATTGTTCGAGAGGTGCTCTTGGGATATGGAACCGTGATTGATGGCCCAATACCCGGAAATATGATGGAATACCAGGGGTCGGGAGAAAACGATATTGCCCGAAAAGATTTATTGCAGAAAGTTCAAAATGACTTATCAAATGATGGCTGGAAAATCGGCACAGATGGATTTTTAGAAAAAACGAAAATTGAAAATAAGAAACCAGTCACCACCTTGCTCGAATTTACTATCTCAACAGGTAATGCTCCGGAACTTGCGCAAGCAGCGGAGTTGATTAAAGAAGATTTGGCATCCGTCGGTATTAAAGTTGATATAAAAACTTTTGAAACTGGCAATTTAAATCTAAACGTGATTCGTCCGCGAAAATACGATGCACTCTTGTTTGGAGAGATTATAAATCACGAGTCTGATCTCTTTGCTTTTTGGCATTCCTCGCAGAGAAAGGACCCGGGACTCAATGTCGCTATGTATACCAATACAAATGTTGACAAAATCTTGGAAGATGCAGCCGTTACCGTCGATGAACAAGATAGAATTAAAAAATATATCCAATTTTCCGAAGAAATTAAAAAAGACATGCCGGCAGTTTTTTTGTACAGTCCTGATTTTATATATGTCGTGTCAAATAATCTGGAGGATTTTAGGATGGACCATATTATTACCCCCGCGGATCGTTATCTAAATGCATTTTCATGGTTCACGGAAACAGAAAATGTTTGGAAAATATTCGCACGCTATCGGTCTTAAACCCGCCTGGGATGCAATTATTATTAGTAATGAATAAACCAGAATGATCAAGAGACAGAGACTATCTTTCAGCGCAATCAGCGTTGACAATAAAAAAATACCTACCCGAGCAAGCGATGGGACGGGGGCAAGTGGGGAGAGAATCCCGACCCGAATAACTAATTTTAGTGGAGAATATGGAATAACACAGCGGCCGGAGCGAAAAAGGTCAACGAAGAGTTCGACCTATCAATATAGGAAAAAACAGTATGGGCAAAATCGAAGATCAACACTATCCGGAAAAATCCAATTAAATTCAAATAAAGAAATTCTGCCGCCGGAGGCAGGCGTAATTCGCATCATCCCACTCGGAGGTGTCGAAGAAATTGGTAAGAATATGACGGCTGTAGAAATCGGAGACGATATAATCGTCATTGATGCAGGCATGCATTTTTCCAATGAAGCTACTCCGGGAGTTGATTATGTTATCCCGAATACGACCTACCTTGAAGAACGCAAGGACAAAATACGCGCGCTCATCATAACGCATGGGCATTTGGATCACATCGGAGGTGTGCCGCTCGTTCTTTCGCGTATCGGAAACCCCCCGGTATATTCCCGCAATCTTTCAATCCTGATGATGAGAAAGCGCCAGGCAGAATTTCCGCATTTGCCAGCTATGAAAGAAAATATAGTTGAAAAAGATGAATCGATAACTTGCGGGAAAATAAAAGTGAGATTCTTTGGAGTTACCCACACTATACCGGACTCCATGGGCATAATTATAGAAACAGAACATGGATGGATCGTAACTCCGGGAGATTATAAACTCGATCAAGTAGACGGAATCGTCTCGAAGGAAGAAGAGGAGGAATATTCAATTTTTGACAAAGCCAAAGTTCTGCTTTTAATGACTGATTCCACTAATATTGAAAACGAGGGCTTCTCCCTGCCGGAGGTAAAGGTTCACGAAGGACTGGCGAATTTGATCAGAAAAATTAATGGCCGAATAATTATTGCTGCTTTCGCTTCGCACATTACCCGGCTCGCCTATGTGGTCAAATTTGCCGAATCCCAAGGCAAAAAAATAGCCATTGACGGGCGCTCGATGAAAACAAATATTGAGGTAGCAATCGAAGCTCACTTATTTGAGCCTAAAAAAGGAACAATTATATCGATCGAAGAGGCAAATAATTACCCTCCAAATAAGATCGTTATCCTCATGACTGGAGCCCAAGGTGAAGAATATGCATCGCTGAATCGGGTGGCCAACAAGACGCACACAAAATTTTCGCTTCATAAAGGAGACACCATAATACTCTCCGCCTCCATCGTTCCGGGAAATGAAAGGGCAGTGGAAAAAATGAAAGACGGACTGACCAGACAAGGAGCGCGCATCATTAGTTACCGCACGGCCGGTGAAGATTTCGTCCACGCAACCGGACATGGAAATCAAGAAGACGTAAAATGGCTTCATCGAAAGACGCACCCAAAATTCTTTATCCCGATCCACGGCAATCACTATCGTCTGGTGCTTCATAAAGAACTGGCAATCGATCTTGGCATGAGCGAGGAAAATATTGTTGTGCCAGATAATGGTTCCATTATTGAAATCGACGCTTCTGGACTTAAAATAACTACCCGTAAAGAGAAAGCCCCTTCGGGACTGATGATGGTGGATGGCACGTCCGTAGGAGATGCGCAGGATATTGTTATCCGCGACAGGGTTATGCTCGCGCAAGATGGAATGTTCGTCATTATAGCGCTCCTGGATCAAAAAACTGGCAAATTAAAAAAATCTCCGGACTTGATTTCCCGCGGATTCGTCTATCTAAAGGAAAACCAGGAACTTTTGCGTCAAGTAAGAATTATCATTAAAAAATCAGTTGAAAGTGGAGCTGGAAGAGGCAATCAAATTGATTTTGATAGCATTAAGGCAACTCTCGGAGAAATAGTCTCAAAATTCCTGTACCAGAAAACTGAAAAAAGGCCTTTGGTTATACCGGTAATATTAGGCGTCTAAAACCTCGCACTAAATTTTCAGTCTAACTTCCTTCAAAAAAATAAATGGGCATTATAAATAAAAAAATAATATTTTAGCTAATGGAATGTTTATTGATAATCCGAAATTAAAAAATATTTTCTCGGCGGGATTTTTATTCTCTTTTCATCTGGCATTGACGGCCTATATTAATTCCAGTTTTCTTTCTCTTTTTATGAAAGAGAAAGACGCGGGTCTTTTGTATACTCTCGGATCAATCGTCTCGATTATTGCGCTCCTACTCATTCCTAAAATTCTGAGAATTATCGGCAGTCATAAATTTCTACTTTGGTCCGCTGGAATAACTGCAATATTTCTCTTAATTCTATCAATGGCTAAAAGCATTTGGGTAATAATCCCGGTATTTATATTTTATCTTACTTTCTCTACGATAATAGTTTTTTTCCTGGATGAGCTTCTCTTGATATTTTCTAAAAATTATGGAGTGGGGAAAATACGCGGATTATATTTGGCGATAATATCGGCGGCTTGGGTTATTGCCCAGAGTGTTTCCGGAACAATTCTCTTCAAGTTACATTTTTCTTTTCTCTATTTTATTTCTTTTATCTTGATGACTGTTTTTTTTATCGTTTCATTTTTCTTTTTAAGAAATTTGCCGGAGCCCCGATATGACAGAATGTCGATATTGAAATCACTGAAAATTTTTTCTAAAAACAAAAACCTGGCTCGTTCGTATAAAATAAATTTTCTCTTGCAGTTTTTCTACTCTTTCATGGTTATCTATACTCCAATCTACCTAAATGCGCACCTTGGCTTCACCTGGAGCGAAATCGGCATTATTTTTACTATCATGCTCACCCCGTTTGTTATCCTGCCATTCCCGCTGGGAAAATATTCCGATAAAATTGGAGAAAGAAAAATGCTGATGTTTGGTTTTACTTTAGTGTCGCTCGCGACACTCGCTTTATTTGTTATAAAACAACACGATATCTGGATATGGACCCTCATCCTTTTCATTACGAGAGTCGGAGCATCAACGATAGAAATAATGAGCGATGTTTATTTTTTCAAGCATATTACGCCAGAAAATGATGAATATATCGGCATTTACCGAGATGCCACCCCGCTCGCATATATACTCGCTCCACTCGTTGCTTTCGCGATCTTTACTCTTACGCCATCTTTCAATTATATTTATCTTTTCCTGGGAGCACTCATGCTCTGCGGAATTTATCTTTCTTCAACTATCGGAAAAAGCGACATTTAACAGAATCTGCGAAAGCAAGGCTTCCTCAAAAAGATTGATAAATTAGTTGATGTGATATAGTTAATGCAGACAGATTTTGATTTTTGAAAGCTGGAAATGTCGTTGTAGCCGGTAATCATTGTGATGCTGGCCGACATAAAAAGTTTTCA
>DATHJV010000035.1:0-23281 GCA_035489645.1 Minisyncoccota bacterium
CAACTCCAGAAACTCCATCACCTGAGCCCACAGTTACTCCACCGCCAGCATCTGAAATACTTCCACCAGCCCCGAAAAGATTAGAACCTATTCGGAGAACCATCCGTCCAGAAATTCCAGCTTCTCGTATTGATCTCCCAATTTATCCGTCAAGTCCATCCGATTCCTTGCAAAGCACAACAACAAGCGTTTTAGAAAACGGGTTTAAACAAGTCTTTGCTTTTATCTTTGGCGCGACAGCTTATGCGGATGAAACTCCGGTTGATTGTACATTGCCGGAAGCGTTGAATACTACAACAAATGAATGCGGGATTCCGGCGCCTCTCGATAGTGGAAATGTAATTCCAGATAATTCTATTCTAGAATCTCCGCCGGCAACTGACAGTGGTACACAAGTTCCCTCATCTAGTATTTCAAATGGAGATGACGATTCAATTATCATTGCTCCGCCTGCTTCCGAAGAAACTTCAATATCCGAAGATACTAAAGATGTCACGGTGACTACGGTTTATCCTTCAAAGTTTTACAACACCGACGGGACTACTGCGACAAAGCATATATTTTCTAACGGAAGCGAATCAGGCACAATCACCGGCACCGGCAGTTTGGCAGTCGTTCGATATACTCACACCGACCAGTTGACAGGTTCCAACATTGTTACTAATGTCAGCGGTACGATAGACGAAACGCTAGACTATTTCCCATTTGGCGGAATCAGAATAGACTCCGGCTCTTACAGCGATCAGAGAAAGTATATCGGGCAAGAGTATGACGAAGATACCGGGCTTTCATATTTGAACGCGAGGTATTATGATAGTGCTAGAGGACAGTTCATTTCAGAGGATCCAATGTTTTGGAACTTTGATAAATCTTGGCTTGTTGATCCACAAAATCAGAACTCTTACAGCTATGCAAGAAACAATCCTATAAACTTGAGCGATCCGAGTGGGAGATCGACATTGGAGGCGATGGGCGGTTGGGCAGTAGGGTTTGCTTCTCGTCCGTTTGCAATCGCGCAAAGCATCTATAATGCTTCTGCGCAATATAGCGACAGAGGGCCATTGGGAGGATTGCTAATGTTGCGAGATGCTGCTGCAGGTATTGTAAACACCGTTGGTACAGGTGCAAAAGAGGCTTATTCCCTGGCCACAGATTTCAAGGGAACAACAAGTCAATATGGCCAGGCATTTAATTCTTTTCTTGATAATACTAACGACTTTGAGAAAGGAAAAGCAGTTGGTGGAATGACATTTGATGCCGAACTATATGCTTCTTCGTCATTTAGTGTATTAAAAACAGCCCAGCCTTCAAGTTTTGGTACTTTAAGCCCAAAGATAATTAGACAAATGGAGCAACGTGGTTGGACTCAGGAGCAAATTAAGGAAGCAATAAAGTCAGGTCAACAAGTGCCAGCTGTAAATAAAGCAACCGGTAATCCTTCTACGAGATACATCAGTCCGAGTACCGGCCAGTCAGTTGTAGTAGATAGCAAAACGGGAGAAGTAATCCATGTCGGTGGGTCTAACTTTAAATATGGTTCTTCAAGTGGAGATGTAAAAAAATAATTAATTATCAAAAATCATGAACATTAAACTTTTATTACCAGCATCAATAATTTCGAAAGCTTACGAATTCAATTCTGAATATGCTTGGAGGCCCGAAGACATTGCAGAATTAGCCTCAATATTAAGGGGGAAAAGGATTGCGGTATTGGGAGGAGAGGTTTGGGAGAAAACAGACAATGGGCCAACTATTAGTCCTAATATTTATCAGTGGAGTTATAAAAAAAAAGATGATAATGAATCTTGGAATGATTATGTTGACCAAACTTTGAAAGAACTAATAAAATTTACTGAAAACATACAAAAAGAAAAATTATCGAATAAAGATATATATATAAATGTCGAAATGGCTAATCAGGATGATGTAAAATTTCTTGCACAAAAAAATGGATAATGAACAAAATAAAAAAATAATAAATGGTTTGCTAAATTTAAAATTGACTCAGAATATTATTTAAAACCCGGTAAAGATATAGCGCCTTTCATTTAAGGTAACGAACAAACGAGGACTGGTCTTGCTTTATATTATTAATATTTAAGTTCTAATTAAAATATATTTATGTTTTTCATTCCAGGAGAACTAATATCTGCATTAACATTTCCAGGAGTCATTCTTCATGAATGGGCACATAAGCTTTTTTGCAAGAGGCTAGGAGTCAAAGTTCTTGAAGTAAAATATTTTCAAATCGGGAAAAAAGTTGCAGGTTATGTTGTGCATGAACCCCCCTACTACTTACAAACAGACATTCTGGATTTCCGTTGGACCACTTTTAGTAAATTCACTCGCAGCAATTTTACTTAGTTTTATTTCGTTACAAATTGTAGCCGGAGGCTGGCTTTTGTATATACTTTTTTGGTTAGCTATATCTGCAGGAATGCATTCTTTTCCAAGCGATCAAGATATGAATCATATTAAAATAGGAAGTAGGGTCGCCCTAAAGGAAGGGGGTAGTCTGTTGCATTATCTAGCTTTTCCATTCGTTTGGCTTGTATGGCTTGGAAACAAACTCAGAATTATTTGGTTTGATGCGATATGGGCAGTCATGCTGGTTAGTATTGGTGGTGGATTTAATGCCATTACCAAAGATATTACATCTACTAGCAGTAGTCGACAAAATATCTTATCGGCGCAAATTGATATTTGTAAGACAACAGTTGCTACTCTAGAAGACCAAGCAAATAATGACCAAACAACCTTGAATACAATGGACGCTCAAATGACCAAGTATGATACTGATGGCGATAATACCAACTACAATAGTTTAGTTGACCCATATAATACCTTATTAGAAAAAGTTAAAGCAGAATTATCAAATTATGATACACAACTAGCAGAATGCAATAAAATGATAGATCAATACAATTCTAATCGATAGAAAAGTTAATCATTTTTGCTTTATCCGAAGGACTTCAAAATATAGCTAAATTCGAATAAATTTAGAGGTTAAACTCTGTGAACTTTCGTGGAATACAAATTGATAATAGCAAGGACCGTTCTCGATGATAAAGTTAATAAAGATATTAACTATTTTAACAATTCGATAACTAATATTTGGAGTTCCCAAATTTTTTTTATTTCAAACTAGATGGAACTTCGTCTGAAGACATTTGAGCTACTCAGTTCCTCTCCCAAGAAGGTTTGACTTTTTTCAAAAAATAGTATAGGGTTTTTGGAATCGAATAAATCAGAAACGGATTTATTGAAGGCTTGCATGGCAATAACCCAATCAAATAAAGGCAGAATTCCCTTAAAGCTAACAGCCGCTCTGTTAGCTTTATCGTTTGTATGTGTTCCTTTTGCTCCTCTTTTTGCGCAAGAAACGATTCCGATTCCCGGAGAAACGCAAAATGCGTATAGTAACCCAGATGTTCCTGAGCCGGGAGAGAATACCCCTGATGTTCCAATCGTCAATTCAACAAGCACAACCAAAGATGTAATGACTACTACAGTTTATCCTTCCAAGTTTTACAACACCGATGGAACGACAGCAACCAAACATATCTTTGGAAATGGAGCAGAAGTGGGAACTGTAACAGGAACTGGCGCAGAAGCTGTGCCAAGATATACGCATACAGATAATTTAACAGGTTCTAATATTATCACTAATGAAAATGGAACGATAGATGAAACACTTGATTACTTCCCTTTCGGAGGCATCAGGATAGACTCCGGCTCTTTCAGCGATCAGAGAAAATTTATCGGGCAAGAATATGATGCGGATACAGGGCTTAATTATCTTAATGCTCGTTACTACGATGGAACCCGCGGTCAATTTTTGAGCCAGGACCCTATGTTTTGGAAATTACCGACCGAAATACTGATTGACCCCCAACAACAAAACAGCTATAGTTATGCCAGAAATAACCCGATAAACTTGAGTGATCCAGGTGGGGAGTCTTTAGAAGATTATGAAGCTTATCCAACAGTGGGTTATTATTCTAGAGGTGCCATGCAAGGATCATATATGGGTGTTCCAATCTATAGCAATGGGGGTGACGACAGCATAAGTAAATATCAATGCGTAGTGTTTGTGAAATCTTTCGTAAAATCGCAATACGGTTTAGAGTTTGGTGGATTCGGTAATGGTGGTCAATATGCTGATCAAGAAAGATACAACACGATGATGAACAATCAACCAGGTTCCTTTACTGTGTATCAAAACGGTGGAACAGAATTACCAAAGGAAAATGATATTATTTCCTGGCTTGGTTCAGAAAATGGTCATGTCGGTATCGTTGTTCAGACTGATTTTGACTCTGCAACAGGAACGGGGACTTTGTGGACAGCTGAACAAAATCAAAATTATAAAAAAAGCGCTCTTCGCAGTCAGAGTATTTTATCAAACACAATCGATGGAGTAACGTCTTATACAATTCAAAAACAAAATAATACTACCAAACTTGTTCCAGCTGCATTTGCTAGATATAATCCTCCAGTGAAAGCTGGACCAGTGCAGGTCCAAAAACCTTCACCTCCAAAAAGTAGTTCTGGTAGTCTATGGTCAAAAATTAAAAGTTGGTTTAAGAAATAATAAATATGAAATCAAAAAAATCACTTATACTTGCAATAATGTTTCTTGTTATAGTAAGTTTAATTTTTTATAAACTTATTGGAATTAAGAATAGAAATTTAAATTGTATTGAAACTACAAAAAAGTTTTTAACTTGGTATAAAAATAATGATGCTGAGATTAGTAGTGGAAAGTATCGTTATATTACAACCAATTCTAATGGATATTACGAAATAGACTTTGAAGCAGAAAAGAGATACCTAGCCTATTTAAAAACATCAGGGTATTTTTCTGATGAATTTTTAAAAAATCTAGATACTTATTTTGTAAAAGGGAATAGATATTTTAAAGAACAAAAACTAACAGATGATTCTGTGCCGGAAGGTTTCAATTTCGACTTAATTTTTGATTCTCAAGAGGTAGCATACATTTTTGAAAAATTGCCAAACATGCTTAAAATCACTACTGTAAATGGTGATGGTAAAAATATAATGATTGATAATAATTTTAATTTTATCTTTAATAATCAATGTAAGATTGTAAGTAATAAATTCATCTAAGCTTAGCAATGATTGTTTTTCTAAATATTAAGAGCTAGCAAGGATAATCTTTGATAGTTGATCTAAAAACTGTCAAAGAGATAGCACTTCGAAATAATTTATTGTATAATAAGATGTTTTGCAATTTCTCAATAATGAAATGATAAAAATCGGAGATTACAATACAATAATGGAAGACAGAAAACTTTTTAATAAAACTGTCTATACTCCGCTTTCCGAAGCAATTAAGCTTTTAGATGAAAGAAGAAAAGATCCGGAACTTATGGCAAAAGTGGAAAAATTATTGAAAGGAGATATCCCCGAAATATTAAAAAATAAAAAATGTGGAGTTTTAGGTAGGCAAATAGCAACCCCTAATCATGAGAGTGAAAGATTTATTTCTATAACGCAAGACAACAATCTATGTCCGGTATTTTTTGAATATTATGAAGATAAATTTTCTTCTAGAAATGAGTACAAACACTCTTTGGGACAGTTACGTATCATGGAAAAAGTAAATAAAAAGGGTTACCAAAATGTCGAAAAATTAACGATCGTTGATTTTAATAAATATGGCAGCAAAAAATTGCGAGAGGTAAAAACTCGATGGAATGAATCTTTAATCGATTTCCATAGAAAATTGTTTACTGCTTATGGTTATAACGTAAATGATTTGTATTTTTATGAAGCTTCGAAATGGTATAAAGATAACGGCGGAAAACCAATAGATTATTACATAAATTTATTTTCAATGTTTACGTGTTTTGGAATTTATTTTGAAAATTTTTTAACTTTAACAGATTCGGAGGGAGATTTTACAAAAAATATTGTCTTACCGGCGCTTGAAAAAGTAATAAATCTAGTTGGTGTAAAACCTCTGATAGTTCCATTGGCACCATTGGACTTAGAAGCTGATAATCTTTGGTATCACCATTTATTAAAAGTAAAGGAATTAATCCCCCATTATAAGTCATGAATAATATTCTAGATATATGTGCTCAGGCTTTGGGCGATAATTGGCAAAGTTTTCATACACTTGCTTATTACTCTCATTTAATACCCGTATTTCTTTCTTTAGCGTTATCACTTTTATTAATTATTAAAGCAAAGAGAAATGTTCTAGCTAAAATTTTTATATTATTTACCGTAATTTTCTCTATATGGCTTATTGGTGACCTCATAACTTGGACCTCTAAAAATTATTACCTCATATACGCCACCTGGTCATTACTTGATTATCTTGAAATAGTATTTTATGTTCTTGGACTATATTTTGCCACTGTGTTCGTAAAGAAATCCGATATATCAATATTATGGAAAATAGCGCTTTTTGCTTTAACAATACCGGCATTTATTATAACAATAGGCTTACAATCTGTAACTGGTTTTAATTATCCAGTTTGTGAAGCTTTCAATAGTGACTTTTTAGGCCAATTTAAATTAGTAGTAGAGGGAATAATGCTCGTCATAATTCTTATCTATATAATTGTTCCATTTTTCAAAAAGTCCACTTATAAGAAAAAAGCGAATCTGATAGTGCTCGGATCAATGTTCCTATTTCTTTCTGTCTTTGGAGTGACGGAATACTTGGCCTCCGTTACTGGGTATTATGAAATGAATTTGTACAGTCTATTCCTCTTGCCGGTATTTCTGGTTGCCATTATTTACTCTGTCTTTGAGCTTGATATTTTCCACTTCCGGATTCTCAGCACCTATTATCTGGTTATCGGGCTTATCGTCCTCATGGGAGGACAACTGTTCTTCATCACCAGCACAACCAATAAACTGTTGACGGCATTAACGATAGTGATGCTTGCAATGCTCTCCGTTATTCTCTTCCGAAATTTGAAAAGAGAATCTGACCAGCGATTATACATTGAAAAACTTTCGGTAGAACTCAAAAATATCAACCTGAAACTCCAGGCTTTTGACACCTTGAAATCAAAATTCTTGTCTTTGGCTTCTCACCAACTGCGCAATCCGATCTCGGCAATTATCAACTGCACTTCTCTATTCCTGGATGGCTCGTTTGGGAAGATAGATGAAGTGCAGAAAAAGATGCTCAGCCAGATGTACGAGCGGGCGCAAGATATGAATGATGACGTGGAGCGATATTTGACTCTGGCAAAAGTGGATCAGGGAGGACTCTTGTATGTGCTGGAGAAGCTTGACTTGGAAGACGTCGCCCGCAGTTTGACCGCCAGACAAGAGCTCGCGGTAGATCAGAGAAATCTCACTATCTCTTTTGAAACAGACGGAAAAACCCCTTATTTTGTATATGGGGACAGAGTGCAATTGAAACAAGTTGTGCAAAACTTGATCGACAACTCGATGAAATATACAAAGAAGGGGTGGATCAAGGTCAAACTTTCTAAAGACGAGACGGCGAAGAAAATCAGGGTGGCTATTTCTGATTCAGGCATGGGCATCCCTCCGGAGATCATGCCGACATTGTTCAAGGAATTTGCCCGGGGAGAAGGCGCCAAGATGGACGTGAAAGGTTCCGGCATCGGCATATATCTAGCTAAAGAAATAATCGAAAAAGGACATCACGGCAGAATCTGGGCGGAGTCGGAAGGCGCGGATAAAGGGTCAACATTTACTTTTGAATTGCCGATATTTTCGGAAGATATGATTCTCATAACGCCTGCTAAGGCGATCGTAGCGAGCGCCGGCGTCTAACTGCACGACTTGAAATATCTTTGGAAATTATATATCGGCCTTTAAATTTAAGGCTGCCTAATTCCCCTTTCTTTTATCTTTGACCTCCTTTTATTTTTGCGAATTAAAAAGCGATGCGTTCTTCGCGCATCGCTTTTTTGTTACCATTTTATGAATTCGATTGGACCGACCGGGCCGTATATGAGGCTCGGGAGCTTTGTCGTGAATCCGAAGTATTTGACCATCGCGGGCGAAGCATTCGAAGCCGCGCTGCCTTCCGCAATATAGAGTTTGCCGGCATCATCCACGAAGCCTGTTCCACCTTCACCAGGCAGAATCGTACAATCTGCGAGGAAGTACCACACGCCCGTTCCCTCCTCTGGGACAATAGCCATGAGGTTCACTGATTTGCCCGAAACGAGCGAAATGAGCTTTTTTTTCTGAGCCTGCTTGAGTCCCATGGTTTGCGCCTCTTCGAATGTATACGCGCGGCTCAGCGTCGGATTATCGCTTCGCGTGTCCGCATCGCATTTTATTTCCGGTAAAGGAAGAACGAACTGCACTACCTCGCATAGCGCAAGGTCGGTATCGGTTCCCCACTGCTTACCAATCTTAATGATGCGCTTGACGCACCATGAAGGCTTATCTTCAGATGGAGTGAGCTTCCTCACTACGAAGGACACAGGATTGCTACGTCGATGGAAAGAAGATCCCACCGTGAGCAGCATTATCCCTCCAGATGAATTCGTAAAGCAGACTCCGCTTGATGAGAAGCTCTGTGCCTTGTCGCCAACCTCGTAGATCGCGACAGGAAATACTCCGGGAGATACCGGTAGCCGTACAGCTTTGCGAAGAATGAGCTTTTCGACAAAGTTATTCGTATACGGCATGCTCGGCATTCTCGCATTCCATGCAACTATCGCAACAACGACTACGATGAGGACCAAGCCTATGTTCCCTTGGGTGTTTGATTTTCTGGCGTCTTTCATTGTAAATGATCTCCGTAAGTTTTATTTGAAGTGTTCAACTACACCATGCCACATTATATTGAATTTTGCAAACGAGTCGGGTAATGTTAATATTTCTGAATTTTAGTATTGAGAAATAGGTTCAAAAAAAGAAGATGGTTCGTAAACGAACCACCTTCCCGAATGTGTCTCTTTTTGGATTATTTAGCTCCCTACCTCCATTTACGGATGGTGCGGGTGACCCGGGTGACCCGGGTGACCCGGGTGCTCAGGGTGGTCCGGATGGCGTGGGTGTTCACGCCCAGGGGAGGCATAATCATTAGGGCAGTCGATTCCGTTGTTTTTCTCGTCTGAATGGCTGCCACGACCCGATGATTTGGCCATTACTGTTACTCCGATCCCCAGCCATATTACCGCCGCCAGTACCCCAATAGTAACTGGCATCATTTCACTTCTTAGTTTCATGCTTTTTTTCTTTCTTCGTGTTAGTGCCGGATTCGCCCCGACGTGAGACTTCTTCATAGACTAGCTTTCTATGAACCAAGCTCTTTAAACCCTATTATTAAGGTTCAAAAAGCTTGACTCATAAACAGTTCTTTAAAAGAACTTCCAATTTAACTTAATTTTATCTCACCCTGTGCAAAAAGTCAAGGGTATAGGCGTGTCATAATGCTAATGTATTTAATAAATTATAAAAAGATTCTAATTATTTCCTTTATCCTTCCTTCTGCCCTGATCTTCGATCCAAATATCTCTGCAAAATGAGCGCGGCGGCGGACGCATCTACGCGACCGGATTTTATTTGTTTTATCCTGCTGTGCGCTTGCGATGGACTCAAAGTTCTTTTCCCGTCTTTGGATTTTCTTGCTTCCACGGAAGTCAAAAATTCTTTTTGCTTATGAACCGGGAACCCAAATCTCTCTTTGAGTTCTAAAATGAAAACGTCAATCCTCGCCGATAACGCATTTAACTTCCCGGAAAAATCGACCGACTCCCCTATTACAATTGCCGAAATTTTTTCTCTCTCTATAATCTCGCCAAGCCTTGCAAAAGTATTCGCGTCATTTCCCACAATTTCTTTCGGAAAAGCCAGAGTGCCATTATCATCGCTAATCGCGATGCCAATTCTTTTCGTCCCATAATCAATACCCAGAAATTTCCCAGTATTCATAAGGGAAATGCTAGCATAAAATGCCCTTTTTTGGTAACATCAAAAACGAGGATGGGTGCCTGAGCGGTCTAAAGGAACAGTCTTGCCACCGCCTTCGGCGGGGTCCCGCAGTAAGCGGGAAAAACATTAAAATACATGTTTAAAGTTTATATTCTGAAAAGTTTAAATTATGACCGCTATTACATTGGCCATAGTATAAATGCTAATAAAAGATTATTCGAGCATAATTTAGGAAAAGTTCGTTCTACAAAAGCATACAAACCGTGGAAAATAATGTATATTGAAGATCAACCAAATAAGAGAGAAGCATACTCTAGAGAAATGAAAATAAAATCTTTCAAACATGGTGAGGCCTTTAAAAAATTAATAGAAAATTGTTCCTAGCGCGGAGGAGTGGCTCGAGAGGTTGAAGGCACCGCTCTTGAAAAGCGGAAACTGGGCAACCGGTTCGTGAGTTCGAATCTCACCTCCTCCGCGCTGGAAATAAGTCTTGTCACCGCCAATGATCGGGTCATGCAGGAAATTATGATTATCAACTTTGGCATGCCTGATCGATCGCTGTTTTTATATGAGGAAAACTATAATATAATATGAGAATGAAATTCGAAGCACCAGTACCGGCAGTGCCAAGGAAAAGAGTCGAAACGAGCGAGAACACGACTCTCGACAAATTGGGTGAACGCATCGCCCAAGAAGAAGTTCGGCGGAATACGAACGAAATCGAGTGGCGTCTAGAAAACGGATTTCCTGAGCTCCGTCTTGATGAAAAGCGCGGAAGAAAAAGACTCCATCCGGGAAATTGGCTCCGAACACTGCTCGCCGCCGGAATGCTTCTGGGCGGAACAGGCACAAAAGCGGAGACGGGCGGATCCGCCGCTTCGCCTAAAAAAGGAGCTCCGGTTCCCGTACTGGTCTCCGGCGTGACAGAGAGGAAAGCAGAAACTTCTCACGAGGCCGCGCGGCAAGAGCTCATCAAAAAGACCGGCTTAGACATGATGTCGATAGCCGAGAAAGCAGGCTTCACCGCGCGGCTCGATGTCGATAACGGCGAGGGGCCGTATATCGTCCATATCGGACAATCACATCTGCAAAAAGAAGCCACTAAAGTTCTGTCTCCGGAGGACCAGGCGCAAATAGAGAAACAGATCATAGCCGCACAAATAGGTATCGAACAGGTCTTATTGGCTCTTTTCGAGAGTAGCGGAGGATCCGTCACCAACATTTTTATTGAAGGCATGGAGGCGAATGGGCAGACTCGGACTGAATTCAAAGCATACCGGGAAACGCTCTCAAAAATACTTCCGCGCAAAGGCTGTTTCATCGAGGTCTTGGATTCTTATAAGAGCATAAACCAAGCAAATGCCGATCAGGACAATCCGCAGCTGATTGCGCTCACGTACTTGCATCGACAAAAACTAAAAGAATTAAAAGAACATTTTCTCGCTCATCCGCATGAATATCAGCCGCTCCAAAACGCAGTGGCTACTCCGGAGAGAATATCGGAGAGAAAATTGACTCCAAAGGAAGCGGAGTTCGAAGCAGACAAGAAAGTAATGAACGCCGGCTTAAAAGAGTTGCGAGATGCGGGAGCCCTTGTACAAGAATTGATACCCGGAGGGACGAAGGCGACTGGAAGCAAAACTGAAACTCTTGACGATCTTCCGGGGCATTCGAATTTCGCCACCATGGAACAAGAATTGGAATTCGTACAAAAATCGATAACCAATAAGTACGATACATTCGGACAGTATGGGATCTACATGGCCGGAGCGGCCTACAAACTGGCGGTTGAACGCAACATTTTGTTGGCGGGAACTGAAGATGCCGCAGTGAATAGAGCGGCAATGAAAGCTTTGGAAAAGATGGCTGCCCACGCCGCTCCATTTATCAAGCGCTTGCAGAATCCGACCGAAGCGATCAAAGTGACAGAGGAAGAGCAGCGCACTTTTTTTACCGAACATGAAATCTTAATGGCAGATATGGAAAGGATCGCTATACACGATAGAGAGGATGTCGTTTTGCGGATCATTGGGCAAAAAAATGCTGCCTCAGCGCAAAGGATCTTCGTGACCGTGTTCGGGCGAATGCACAAATTTCCGAGGGCGACGCTCGAACATAACATCAGAAACCCGGATAATAAATTTGGAGTCGTAACACTTGTCCCGGAGAATATAGAAAAGTGACGGAAACCGAATCACCTCCCCCGCAATTGACCTTTGAATATGATTGCTCTCCATAGACCATCCTCGTAACATTTGCTAAATCATTCGAAATTCGCCAAAAATTTTTTCTGTGATTTAAAAATTGGAGCAGTCATATGTTGATATATGATCTCTATTAAATAATGTCGGCTTTCCATAGACGATAAGAATTACATTATTTTTATAATTTGCATACTGGCAAATGTTTCGCGCGATATCTTTGTAAACTCTGGTTTCGGGATACGGAGGAACATTTAGCTCATCATAAGACCAGTTGAAAAAATCTAACACATTTCCGTTTGTTCCATTTTTTGCAGCATAACGCTGTACCTCAATCGGTAATTTTTGTTTTACAGAATCGCTTATGTAAATTTGCGCTCTATTCGTATTTCCAGAATAAAGCGTTGAAGAGAGATAAGAATCCCAAAGATTGAAAAAACTAAATGCCGGCATAATGATAAAAAGAACAAAAACAAGTTTTTGAAACGGAAAATTTCTCACCCATAAAACATCTCGGAAAGAAAAATTTTCCGTTCGCCAAAAGAGAATAATGGCGAACAATGCCATTACAATGTTCCATGGCCAAACTACGCTATTCCAGTTGTGTCCTAGTGGGCCGAGAGTGAACAGAACAAAACCGAGCATTAAAATAATGGCACCTACTGCGCACTTTCTATATTTTTTTGTCAGTAGGCCAATACCAATTCCCATTTCAATAAACGGCACAACAACCCCGAGAGAAAGCGGGAGATTTTGAAGTGGAGCAGGAAAAAGTCTCGCGACTGGTTCAATCATCCATGGAAATACTCCACCTATAAAAGCAAGATTCATTTTTTGCAATCCGCTGAAAAAATAAATGCCCGCCACAATCAATCTATTCGTGTTGAGCACCGCTTGTCGTTTTTCCACATCGACATGATTCCAAGAAAATAGACCGAGTGTGGCGAGCATGAAAGAGTATTGATAAAACCAAGGTTGCCAGCGCATTTGATCGAAGAACGCAAAAATAATACCCAAGAACAAAGCAGAGAAAATAAGTTTCTGCGGTTTTGGAAAAATAATTATTGCCGCCAATAGGCCAATTAAAAGCGCGAACAAAATTGTCTCAACAGACTGAGGAATCACGGGTAGGTTATCTAAAACTGGAGCGAGTGGGAAGAATCTTCCATCAGCCCAAAGTTTTATTGAAAGCAATAATCCGGCAATAAGTCCCGAAACAACTACAATTTTGAGATAGAAAACTCTGCTCGCCGGACCCAATAAGAAGTGCCTGTTGGAGGCGATAAATTTATAGCCGATCGACAATAGTTGTTTTATTATCGGCAATCGTCCAATTTTTGCGACAAATCTCCATCGCGGATATTCCTCAAGAATTTTCAGAATCGCTTCCGCATTTTTATAAACTTTTCCATCAGAATCGATGACGTGAATTTCTTTTTCAACCTGTTCTTTTATAAAATTTTGCGGAAGCGATTCCCCTGTTATGTCTTTTGTATCAAATTTTTCCTTTTGTGCCGAATCATCAACCTTGCCGATGATAACGGTACACATCGGACAACTGCCATCATAGTAGATGGTTTTCTTTTGCTCTTTTTTTTGGTTAGATTGATGATTCATAAAAGTGTTGTAATATTATTATATCGCTTTGAAAATTTTTAGGATAATGTCGCAGAAAAATTTCTGACGAATTCCAAAGAATACAATTACACCGCAATGACAGAACGAGCCAAATGCATGCGGCGAGTCTTGGAAAAAAGAAAAAACCATATGAATAAAGATGCTCTAAAGACGTATTTAATCGTAACTATAGCAATAATTGCAGGTTTTTTCTTTGCCTATAATAAATTTTACAGATCTGACTCGCTACCCAATTCCAAACTGCCCACCAAGATCGCCAATGCGCCAGGTATTCCCATGGAAGATTTGATATAATAAATTTATTAACAGTAACCATAAAGAAAACCTATGAAAAAAATTACACCTAATCTATGGTTTGACGGCAATGCACATGAGGCGGTCAATTTCTATATTTCAGTCTTTCCGGACAGTAAAATAATCTCCACAGTCAACTATCCCAAAAGCGCCGAGGATGGTTTAGCCGATTTTCAACTTAACATGGCAGGAAAGGTGTTGACGATAGATTTTGAACTGAGTGGCAATCGTTTCGTAGCCATTAACGCCGGTCCAGAGTTTAAGTTTAACGAGTCAGTATCCTTTTTGATTCCCTGTGAAGATCAAAAAGAGATTGATTACTACTATGAAAAGCTTTCAGCTGTACCGGAATCCGAAGTGTGTGGTTGGTGCAAAGACAAGTATGGGCTCTCCTGGCAGGTTGTACCGAAAAACATGGAAGAATTGATGAAACGCCCTGGTGCCTTTGCCACTTTGATGCAGATGCACAAAATTATTATTGAGGATTTTTAACAATTTACGCACAACTTTAAAAAAAAGACGATCTATGACAGCAAAAAGTAAATTGCTACGGATGGACAACGTTGGCATCGTTGTAGAATCGCTCGATAAAGCTATCTCTTTTTTTGTCGAGCTTGGTCTGAAGCTCGAGGGGCGAGCCATGGTTGAAGGAGAATGGGCCGGGCGCGTCACCGGACTTAGTAATCAGCGTGTCGAGATCGCCATGATGGTCACCCCCGACGGCCACAGCCGGCTCGAACTCTCGCGATTTCTCACTCCGCCTGTAGTCGCCGATCACCGGAGAGCCGCGGTGAACGCTCTCGGCTACCTACGCGCCATGTTCACCGTGAGCGACATCGACGAGACGCTCATCGCTCTCCGCAAGCGTGGCGCGGAGCTCGTCGGCGAAGTGGTTCAGTACGAGGACTCTTATCGGCTCTGCTACATCCGCGGCCCCGAAGGACTGCTCATCGCCCTGGCCGAGCAACTCAGTGACAAATCGGTAACGGATGTCTAAAGAAATCCCTGACGAAAGAATTCGCCGCCAAGAAAAACTTGAATTATGAAATCATTTTTTAGAAGAATCCGCCATAGAATAATCGTTAAGGAGTTGGCGATACCTGAAAATGCCGCCATTCTGGACACTTCATGCCAGGACGGCGGATTTTTGTCTGCTCTCATCAAAAATAGCAACGGGAAAAATCTAAAAGTTTATGGAGTTGATCTAATCGGAGCAGATATAGAAAAAGCAAAAAAATTAATTCCGAAAGGTTTTTTTGAAATTACAGACAATGCCTCGCTTCCATTTCCTGACCAGACTTTTGATATAGTGATAAGTTCTTTTACTCTTCATCATATGGCTAACCCCATAAGCTCAATCAAGGAAATGGCACGAGTGGTGAAAAATGGAGGGATAATTTATTTAATCGATATCATCGCCGAAAATAAAATTTTCAATTTTATTTTGAAGCGCATGAAATGCCCTGAACCTTACCATTTTGAAAAGTATTATTCCTTTGAAGAAATTAAGAATTTGCTTTCAAAAACTGGACTGACAATCGATAAAAAGATAAAAGCCGCGGCATTTCCTTCTTTCACCATTTTTACCCCTATTTCAATATTGGAATTAAGTCAAAAATAATATTATTATATAATTTGCTTATGAATTTAAAAGATAAAGTTGTAGTAATAACAGGAGCGTCAAAAGGATTGGGAAAAACACTGATAATTCAAAAATGAACACAGAGCAAACTGTCAAAAAGATACTTGCTCTATTCAGAACAGGAGCGTTTTTGTAATATAATTTATAGAATCGAACTTATTCAGGTTGAGTCGGAGATGTGCCCTACATCAAGCTTATATATACGCACCTCCGCGTAGTTGTCTGCCGAACAAATGTCTTCTTTTTCGCAATTCGACTGCGCATAGGCACCAGCTTTAAAATAGAAACCTGTTCCGGATCTATGGAATGAAAATGCCGCTTGAGAATTTTGGTTGTAATAGACGCTGATCTCGTCATGGGCCACAACATATTTGATCGTGAATCGCCGGCCGAGCTCATAGTTCGCGTCGAGAGTCGGACCTTCCTTGCCGTTTATGCTAATAAATAATTTTGGATATTCCAGACGGATAAAAATCACGTCGTCGTCAGCATCATGGATCTGTCCGGCTACGACATGCCGCTTTTTGAAAGGAACAGCCGTAATGGCCTCATCAATGAACATCGTGTGCGTACCCGAAAACGTTGACCAATCGGAGTTTGCTGTGCCGTCATAACTCATTTCGCGAAGTTCGGAGCGTGGATAAGATGATCCCTTGGTGGTTATTCCTCCAACCTCCGCCCTGAATAGAACGCTTTTACAGTCGGGTGCCGTTGCGAAATACTGCTCGTCGCTGTACGTCGAAAGCGCCGGTTGTTTGATCTCCGTCGGCTTTTCGGGAGCTCCGCTCGGCAGGGTCAATTTCCAATTCTTTAGGTGGAGGATACTGGACGGGCTCGGGCACACATCAGATTGTTTTTTGGGGGTCGCCTTGGATGCTACCTCGGGCGTCACCGCGGGCGTTGCCGTGGACATCACGGTGGGATTTGTCATTGTCGTACTAATCGGCCGAAAAAAAGAAAATAGGCCGTAAATTGCAGTTAAGATTAATAGGAAACTAATGAGTTTATACATCTTGTTTATTATTGGCATATTTTATCAATCTGATGACTTCATCATCTGCAACCTGCTCAAATTGCTCATAGTGAGCGCCGACCGCCCCTGAAAATTCTTCGGGCGGCTCTAATGTAATAATTTCATCCACTCCTTCTTTTTTTAACTCCTGCAGCGCTTCCTCTCCCGCGACCGGCACGGCAATAATAATTTTTTTGGGATTTTGTTTTTTTATCGAACGGACAGCGAGTCGTATAGTAAAACCTGTCGCTATTCCATCGTCCACGATTATAGCCGTTTTACTTTTAACTTCTTCCGGCGCGCGCCGCCCCCGAAAAAGGGTGATGCGACGCTGCGCCTCGCTTCTCTCCCGCTTGATTTCTTCTTGAAGCCACTTCTGGTCAACCGATTTTGCCTCTCCCTCATTGCATAAAAGTGAGCCTCTTTCATCCACGACGCAAATCGCATATTCGGAATTACTGGGATGTCCGATTTTGCGAGTAATAATGATATCGAGAGAAGATTTTAAAGCCTTAGCAACTTCATATCCGACAACTACCCCGCCCCTGGGAAGCGCGAATATTACGACCTTATCATTTTTGTATTTGGATAGAGCGTCTCCTAAAAGCTTTCCTGCTTCAGATCTGTCTCTCCACATAATAAGCCGTATTTTATCATTTTTCAATAATTGTGACAAAACACGCGCCGTAAGCAAAAATAAGATTTTAAAGGAAAAAAGGCCTGATAAACTTTCATTTTAGAATTGATCGCGGAGCGGATTATGCTATAATTAGCAACATGAAAAAAGCGAAAATAATTTTTTGGATAACAACTACTATTATCTTTTTGTTTGAAGGCGTTCTGGTCGCTTTTACATCGCAAACAGAATTTGCCAAAGAAGGTATCAGACATTTAGGTTACCCGGATTATTTTGGATCTATGTTTGCAGTTTTTAAAGTATTAGGAACTCTTTCTCTAATAATACCGAAGGTCCCCTCGAGGATAAAAGAATGGGCGTACGCAGGTTTTGGTATTGATTTCATTTCCGCTTTCGTGAGCATTATGATAGTGGACGGATTTGGTTTTGGCGCGATACTTCCCCTCATCTTCCTTGGACTATTGGTTCTCTCGTATATTAATTACCACAAAATGCATTCTTTATCAAAGATGTTATAATCACTGTATGGGAAATCTACAATGGTCAGCTTTGGAATATGAAGAGAAGGAGAGAAGTAAAGACTGGTTTTGGGCACTCGGGATTATCGTCGTGACCAGTTCGATTACTGCGATTATTTTTGGAAATTATTTTTTCGCCGTTTTGCTCGTTTTAGGCGGACTCTTGCTCGGATTTTTTGCAACCAAAAAACCGGATACAGTGAATTATGAATTAAACGACAGAGGATTAAAAATCAGAACACTGCTATATCCCTACTCCAATATTAAATCCTTTTGGGTGCAAATAGACACCACCGGAGAAATAAATCTGAAGCCGACACTTTTTATAAAAACAGAGCGAGTATTCATGCCGGTTATTACAATACCCATAAATCATGATATTGCGGAAGAAATTCGTTCTGCCATGCTTTTTAAAAATGTTTCTGAAGAAGAAATGAGGGAACATCCTTCGCACCTAATAATGGAGTCATTGGGCTTTTAAGACTCTGAATTACAAAACTCTTCATCAGCGCAATTTTTCTTCGGTACGGATTTTTTTAAGCTTAAAAAATCCTGAAGTTTGCTCGCCGTCGCTCGCAAAACCCCTTCGAAAAATTGCGCTTCAACAAGTTTCGTAATTCAAGGTTAAGAAATAAATTCCGACGCTTGCAGTCGGGACTGCTAATTGCTAGTCTGAAAGAACTGCCCTCATAGTTCAATGGATAGAATGCGAGCTTGCGGAGTTTGCGATGTTGGTTCGATTCCAACTGAGGGCATAAAAGCAAAGCTTTTGTGAGTCCGCAGCGCGTCGTCTGCTAAGGCAGACCCAGATGCGAGGAACGGGTCGCGAAATTTTTCAACAGAAAAATATTTGCGACCAAAGCGCGAGTGCAGAATGAATATCTGCGCATTCTTTCTCGCTTTTGTGAACCGGAGCAATATTTTTTCAGTAGAAAAAATTGCGAGGTTAGGTCGCGACCGAGGCGAACGACGGTGAGCCGAGAGTTGTGACCAAAACATTGCAAATTCTGTGTGAATTTTAGTTTATTTTTGAGCGCAATCTCATTTTTAGCTATTTATAATTTTTTTTTGTGTGTTTTAATGCAAAAAATTCAGTTATCCACTGTACACTAAAAATCTTTTTTCGTGTATAATGACTTAGATAGATACGGGGAACAAAAATCAATTAAAAAAATTCAACTTTTAAGAAAATGACACTCACAATTACAAAAAGAGACGGGACCAAAGCGCCTTTTAACGCGGATAGAATAAATAAATCCATTGAGCGAGCGTGCTACGGTCTCTCTGACCCTATCAGTAAGGTTATTCAGATAGCGACCGAGACACAGCTCACTCTCTATGACGGCATTACGACGGAGGAGATGGACGCAGCGTGCATTAATGCCGCTCTGCAGAACACGCAATACGGAATGGATTTTGATAAGATAGCTACTCGCCTCTTATTAAAAGGAATTTATAAGAAAGTTATCGGGGATTATGACAATGATGAATCCAGAAGCTTCTCTCCGGGGGAATTTGCAAAGCTTCATAGCTCCCATTTCAAAGAATATATTTTGAAAGCGGTTGAAAAAGGGTTACTTGACCAGAGAATGGCAACAACTTTTGATTTGGAAGATTTAGCGTCAAGTTTAAAAATTAAAAACGACGAACTTTATAAATATTCCGGACTCTCTACGATGCAAAATCGTTACTTGATGAAAAATGAACTGCAGGCGCCGCTCGAAACTCCTCAATATTTTTGGATGCGGGTGGCGATGGGCATGTCACTGAATGAAAAAAAACCCAATGAGTGGGCAAAGCGGTTTTATGAAAAAATGTCCAAGCTGGAATACCTTTCCGCCGGAAGTTCGAATATCGGCGCGGGAACTCCTCACCCTAAACTTTCGAATTGCTACTTGATGGAAATTCATGACGATATGGAACACATCGGCAAAACCGTCTCCGACGTTTTGCTTTTATCCAAGGCAACCGGCGGCATCGGGCTTTCGGTCACCAAGCTCCGCGCCGAGGGATCAGTTTTGAAATCAAACAACACAATTTCCTCCGGCCCGATACCATTCATGCACATTATTGACTCGGCAGTCCGCGCGGTGCAGAGGGGCGGAAAGAAAAAAGGCGCGCTGTGTTTCTATATGGAGAACTGGCATTTGAATTTCCAGGATTTCTTGGATTTGAAACAAAATAATGGCGATGATTACAGAAGAACCCGCACGGCGAATACGGCTGTATTCATTTCCGACGAATTTATGAAGAGAGTATTGGATTCCGACGAATGGTATCTGTTTGATCCAAAAGAGGTGAAGGATTTAAACGAGCTTTACGGCAAAGAATTCTCTAAAAGATACAACGAGTATGTATCGATGGCTAAAAATGGAAAACTAAAGATGTTTAATGTGATTCCGGCGCGCGAACAGTACAAAAATATCCTGATTTCCCTGGAAACTACTTCACACCCCTGGCTCACTTGGAAAGATAGCATCAATATCCGCGCCTTAAACAACAATACCGGCACTATCCATTGTTCTAATCTTTGCACCGAAGTAACCTTGCCGACGGACCGGGAAAATGTGGCAGTCTGCAACTTGGTTTCAATCAATTTGGCCCGGCACATTGTGCGGGGGCAGGTTGATTGGCACAGATTAGAAGCATCCGTGCGATTGGCTACTCGCCAGCTTGATAATCTGGTAGATATAAATGAACTTCCGATACCGGAGGCGACCCGCGCGGATAATGAGAATCGCGCTGTCGGTTTGGGACTGATGGGTTTTGCCGATGCTATTGAACAACTTAAATATTCATATGAAGATAACGAGGCTTATGATTTTGCCGATCAAGTTTTTGAATTTATCTCTTATATGTCAATCGACGAATCCGCCAATTTGGCGCAAGAGAGAGGGTCTTACCGAAATTTTAAAGGTTCAGGCTGGTCTTTCGGAGAAGTACCGATCGATACGATCAATAAACTGGAAGCGGACCGAGAGCGCAAGTTGACGGTGAAAAAGGAATCCGCCAAACTGCTTCCGCCGCTTGATTGGGAAATGTTGCGAGTGAAAGTAAAAAAAGGGATGCGTAATGCGACTCTGCTTGCGATCGCTCCAAACGCGAACATCGGGCTCGTGGCGGGTACCAGCCCCGGTATTGATCCGAGATTCACTCAAATGTTTTCCAGAAATAAAATATCCGGCAAATATTTGGAAGTAAATCCGAATTTAATGGAATCATTGCGCCGAGAGAATCTTTGGGAGAAAACGCGCGAAGCCATACTCGAAAATCATGGAGACATTGAATCCATCGCCGAGATTCCGGACTCCATCAAAAGAATTTACAAAACTTCATTCTCCGTTTCCCCTTACGCCTACATCGAGGTGGCCGCCCGGGCTCAAAAGTGGGTTGATATGGGAATCTCCCGCAACATGTATCTGGAAGTCCGAGATATAAATGAAATTATGAATATTTATACCACGGCTTGGGATAAGGGACTGAAGACAACTTATTACCTTCATATGAAGCCGCGTCATTCAGCCGAACAATCGACAACGGTAGTTAATAAGGCGCAAGCGCTCGGAAAGAGAGGCTTCGCCGTGCTGCGCGATAAAGAGGTTATGAAAGAAATACAGAAAGAAACGAGAGAATTGCCAGCAGAGGTAATTATTCCGGAACCTTTGCCGATCCAAATGAAAGAACCGGCACCGGTGATAAAAACTCAGGAGGTAGATATCGAAGAAGATCCGCAGGAAAAATTCTTGTGCGAAGGCTGCCAGTAAATTCCAATAAATTAAAGAATAATTTTTGAATATATGATTCTAGGAAAAGCATCTCCGACCGACATGAATTTGCATCCAATGCATTATAAATGGGCCTATGACCTTTATAATCAGGCGGTGCGCAACAGCTGGTTCCCTCATGAAATACCGCTCGGTGAAGATTTGACGGATTGGAAAAAAATGACTGAAGACGAGAAGCATGCCGTGGAATTTTTGATGGCGTTTTTTAACCCGGCCGAACTGATCGTAAATAGATCGCTCGCCTTGGGAGTTTATCCGTACCTGAAGAGTCCGGAGTGCCATCTGTATCTCGCGAAACAGATGTTTGAAGAAGCGAATCACTGCGTATCATTTGAATACGTGCTCGAAACATTCCCGCTCGACCGGACACGCGTTTATGGGACTCATCTGGAAACCGATTCAATGCTGAAAAAGGAAAATTTTATAAATAAATACCTTATCCGAATGACGGAAGAAACTCTGGATATTGAAAGTGCGACCGGCAAAGCGGACTTCTTGCGCAATTTAGTTGCGACTAATATAGTAATGGAAGGAACTTGGTTTTATTCTGGATTTATGGTTGCCTTATCTTTTCGCCAAAGAAATCAGCTTCGAAATTTGGGTTCAATGATCACCTGGGTCCTCCGCGATGAATCCCTGCATTTAAAATTCGGCATTCAGCTTATTCATACAGTGCTGGAGGAAAATCCGGAGCTGCTGACGGCAGAATTTGCGGAAGAGATAAGAAAAATTATAATTGACGGAGTTGAACTGGAAGTTAACTATAATAAAGATATGTTCCCTAAAGGCATCCTCGGTCTGAATGCGGACTATGTAAATCAATATGTGCAATATGTCGCCGATCGCAGGCTGGAGGAGTTGGGCCTGAAACCGCATTTCAATGTCACGAATCCTGCTAAATGGATGTCCACGGCGACGGATGTTTTTGAACTGGTAAATTTTTTCGAACAACAAAATACCTCTTATGAGGTTGACGCCCATGGGCATAATTCCGATATAGACAAGAATCCCCGAAAACAGCAATAAAATGACGATTTAGGGGCCTATTGACATTGTCTGGATTATAGCTTATAATAGGCGGATGAAACGAGTGTTTAAAACCGCTTTATCCATACCTTTTGCACTAGCTTTTTTGGCTTTTGGGGCAATGTTTATGCCCCTTTTAGCCAGCGCTGATAGTGGTGGCTATATCATCTCCGAGCCGACCTTTAACTATAATGTGCGGAACGATAATCAATATTTTAACTATCGGGGAGATCCAGCCGTAACACTCCGAGCGGATGACACAAACATAGGTTTTTTAGATAATACTATCCTGCGCTGGTCTTCGAATAATGCGGACTATTGCCGCGCAAGCGGAGGCACTAACGGATGGTCTGGCACCGTAAACCGATCAGGATCTTTCAATACCGGAGAGCTCTCGGATACCGAAACTTACCGTATTACCTGCACCAATAACAGGGGAAGCGATAATGATTCGGTAACGATTCGCGTGAATGATAATAATAGAAATAATCGCAACAACGATGCTCCGGACGTAACGACGGGAAGCGCGACCAATATCGGCACCAGGAGCGCCATTTTAAACGCTCGGGAGGACGGAAATGGTCTTTCTACGAGCGCTTGGTTTGAATACGGGCCT